>CAZGRF010000101.1:0-10628 GCA_964527825.1 uncultured Pirellulales bacterium | reverse complement strand
GACAAGTCGCGGTTGCGTTTAAGCCTATTCACACGCCCGAATCCCAGTGCCGCAAAATCTTCGCAGACACAGCGTCGAAATCAGCGCAAAAATGGTTTGACAGGGGTGATTGGCGTGCTAAAATCGTAGGTTTCCGTACGGGAACAAGAAGAGAATACGCCTATGAAGAGCTTTTTGGCCAAGAAGAACGACGTCGAGCAGAAATGGCTGGTGGTGGACGCCGACGGGGCAATCCTAGGTCGGATGGCCGCTCAGGTCGCGCCGATCCTGATGGGTAAGACCAAGCCAACATACACGCCGCACGTTGACGTCGGCGACTACGTCATCATCGTCAACGCTGAGAAGGTGCGCGTCACCGGCAGGAAGGCCGAGCAGAAGGTCTACGACTGGTACACCCATCATCCCGGCGGCCACAAGTACATGAGCTTCGGCGAGATGATGGACAAGAAGCCGGAGCGGGTCGTGGAGATGGCCGTCCGGCGGATGCTGCCGAAGAACAAGCTCGGCCGTAAGATGCTCCAGAAGTTGAAGGTCTACCGTGGCCCGGACCACGAGCACCAGGCACAGAAACCCGAGAGGATCGAACTGTCCTAAGCAGAATAGAGAACTATGACGGACACCCAACCTGAAAACAAGAATGTCGAAGCAAGACCTGAGCCCAAACACGCGGCGCCGCGGCCGGGAAACAAGACCAAGGAGAAGTACGGCTATTGGTGGGGCACCGGCCGACGGAAGACCTCCGTGGCGCGCGTGCGAATCCGGCCGGGCAGCGGCAAGCTCATCGTCAACAAGAAAGAGCTTGATGACTTCTTCAAGCGCGAGCAGGACCGACGATCCGTATTGGCCCCGCTCAAGAGCGTCCATGCCGAGAAGTCTTTCGACGTCTTCATCAACGTCAAGGGCGGCGGCACCACCGGGCAGGCGGGGGCGTCGTTGCTGGGCATTGCCAGAGCTTTGCGAACCTACGACGAGAACTACATCCAGGCCCTGCGTGACGGCGGGCACCTGACGCGTGACCCGAGGATGGTCGAGAGGAAGAAGCCGGGGCAGTCGGGTGCACGGAAGAGATTCCAGTTCTCCAAGCGTTAGAACAGCCGCATATTTTCCGTCCACCACAGCCGCCGAGACACGATCTTCGCGGCTGTTTCTTTAGACAGAGAGGGACCTTATGATTCGAGTCGCGATCATTGGCGCCAGCGGCTACACCGGGGCCGAATCCATTCGTATTCTGTTTCGCCACAGCGAGGCGGAGCTGACCTACCTGACCGCTCTGCCGGAAGAGTGCGGCCCGGTCGGCGAGGTCTTCCCGGAATTCCGGGGCCGCTGCGACCTGGCCGTCGAGCCGTTAGACCTGGGCAAGCTGGCGGAGTCGGCGGATGTGGCCTTGTGCTGTCTGCCGCACAAAGTCTCCATGGGCTTCGTGCCTAAGCTGCTGGCGGCCGGCGTCAAGGTGATCGACTTCAGCGCCGACTACCGCATCAAGGATGTGGCGGTCTACGAGAAGTTCTATCAGAAGCACACCGACACGGCCAACCTGGCGAAGGCGGTCTACGGTCTGCCCGAGCTGTTTCGCGCACAGATCAAGAGCACCGACCTGGTAGCGAACCCCGGCTGCTTCCCGACCGGTGCGACGCTTGCCATCGCCCCGCTGCTCAAGCACGGTCTCATCGAGCCGGACTCCATCATCGTCAGCTCCGTAACGGGCGCTTCCGGCGCGGGCAAGAGCCCCTCGGCCAAGTTCCATTTCCCGAACATGAACGAGAACGTGTTCCCGTATGGGATCGGGACACATCGTCACATGCCCGAGATGGAGCAGATCGCCGGCGAGGTGGCCGGGACGCAGGCGACGATCCTCTTTCAGCCTCACGTCGGCTGTTTCGATCGCGGCATTCTCTCGACGGTCTATTGCCTACCCAAGAAAGGCGTCAAAGCCGAGCAACTCCTGCCGCTCTACAACGGTTTCTACACGGGCGAACCTTTTGTCCAGGTTGGCCAGACCGCCCCGGCGGTCAAGGACGTGGCCGGAACCAACTACTGCCACGTCTTCCCGGCACTGGTCAAAGGGCGCATCGTGGCGTTCTCGGCCATCGACAATCTGGTCAAAGGCGCCTCCGGCCAGGCGATCCAGAACATGAACATCCTCTTCGGCTTCGACGAAGCCATGGGACTGAAATAGAAGCCAGAAGGCCAAGTGAGCCAGCAAGAAACCAGCAACGGGACGCTCAAGGTCGCGACATGCCAGTTCGCGGTCGGCTCGTCTATCCGGCGCAATGCGGCCAGCATTCAGAGATTTCTCCACCAAGCGAAACAAGCGGGAGCTGACGTCGTCCACTTCTCCGAGTGCGCCTTGAGCGGATACGCCGGCACCGACCTCGCCACATTCGAAGGTTACGACTGGGCCTTGCTCAGAGAAGAAACGCTGAAGATCATGGACTTGGCCGGGCAGCTCGGCTTGTGGGTCGTACTGGGCAGTACGCATCGCCTCACGGAGCCCAACAAACCCCACAACAGTCTCTACCTGATCGACCCCGGCGGCAAGATCGCCGACCGGTACGACAAGCGCTTCGGCATGCCCCGAGACCTGCTCTATTTCACACCGGGCACCCGCTTCGCCAATTTCACGATCAACGGCGTCAGGTGCTCGCTGCTGATCTGCTTCGATCTTCGGTTCCCCGAGCTCTACCGCGCTCTGTACGCCGAAGGCGTGCAGTGCATCTTCCAATCATTCTACAACGCCCGACAGAGCGGTCCCACGGTTCACGCGCAGATCATGCGACAGACAATGCAGTGCCACGCCGCGACCAACTACTTCTGGGTGAGCATGGCCAATTCGAGTGCGTACTACAGCCCCTACCCGTCTTGCTTCATTCAGCCCGACGGCGTGATCGTCAATCAACTGAGGGTCAACCGTCCAGGCATGCTCATCAGCACGGTGGACCTGGGCCAGGAGTTGTACGACCCGATGAAAGACTTCCGCGATCTGGCCGTCGCCGGCAGACTAACCAACGGCCCGGGCCAGATCGACGACCCGCGGTCCCTGGATTTGCGAGGGTTGTAGGACGGAACCGAAACAACAGGCCGAGCAGTTTTCCCCCGGCGCTCTTGCCCAAGGCCGACGGAATGTGTATGATTCTCACATAGATACACATTGCAGGAGATCGAACATGAGAACGAATGTTGTACTTGACGATGATCTGATGCAGACTGCTCTGAGGCTTTCGGGATACAAGACGAAGAAGAAGGCCCTCGAAGAAGGTCTAAAGCTGCTCATCCAGCTCAATGGCCAGAAGAAGATCAGGGGATTCCGTGGGAAGCTCCGCTGGACAGGTAGTCTCGACAAGATGAGAACAGACAAATGATTGTCGCTGACTCTTCCGTATGGATCGACTATTTTAATGGCGTCGTTACAGGCCAGACCGAACGTCTGCACGCACATCTCCGCGAGGAGCCTGTCATAATCGGGGACATCATCCTGGCGGAAGTGCTTCAAGGCTTCAGCAAGGACAGCGACTTCCGCAAGGCAAAGCAGTTATTGGACACCCTTGTCTTCCGGGAGATGCTGGGGCGAGATCTGGCCGTGAAGAGCGCTCAGAACTACAGGTATCTCCGTAAGAAAGGGGTGACGATTAGGAAGACGATCGACGTCATGATTGCGACTTTCTGCATCGAGAACGATCTGCCCCTGCTGCACAGCGACAGGGACTTCGAGCCGATGAGCAAGTATCTGAACCTCAAATCGGTGATGTGAGCGAGTCCAGTACAGCCTAACAAAGGTATTGGGAGAGAAGGGTATGAGCGAAGAGACGGTCATCTGTCCGATCTGCAAATATAATCAGTGCGTCTCACGTGTCGTCAACGGAGACAACGATACAGCAACTTATGACTGTCCCATTTGCGGCAGATACACCGTCCCTTTGTTCTGGTCTACGTCAGCAAGTGATCGCAAGTTCTCAGCGTGGATTCGGGAAGAGAACGAACGGGAAAGACATCCGGAGTTGACGAAGGAGCGGATCGACATCCTTCTCGCCAGCCTTCCGGACTACAGACCATCGGAAAAGCTGTTAAAACTGCTCAAGGCGATTGAAGAACGAACCGGACACCCGGGCAGTGAAGTCACTCTGATTTTCGATGAGGATTTTCCCCTCGCGTACGCAGAGGATGCAGACGAGTTCGCTTTCTACCTCCAAGCGCTGAGCGACCGTGGATTGATCGACATGCAGCCCAAGAATGCCCAGGTTACCGGCGCTCGATACGGCCGTCTGCGAAAGCTGACAATAACTGCAAGCGGCTGGGACTATCTCGACAAGCGCGCATCCGATCTGGACGAGAAGACGCAGGCATTCGTCGCCATGTCGTTCTCCGACAAGATGAAACCGATATGGAAGGATGCGATCGAACCCGCAATAGTGAAAGCCGGATATACGCCCTACCGAGTAGACGAAGAGCCTCACAGCGACAACATCGTGTTCAAGATCATGGCCGAAATCAAGAATTCTCGGTTTGTCGTGGCAGACCTTACGGACCAGAACAACGGTGTATACTTCGAGGCAGGATACGGTCTCGGCCTGGGGCTGCCTGTCATATGGAGCATCCGCAAAGATGACGTAACCAACCTGCATTTCGACACGGCGCAGTACAACCAGATACGCTGGGAGTCGGCGGAAGAACTGAAGGAGGCGCTCTTCGACTACATCTCTGCGATTATTGGGAAACGCAGCCAAGCCCAGAAATGAAGCACTCTGCAGCAGAGTCAGTGGAGACGAATATGACGAATGACAGCATTACGGCCCCGAAGGGGTTCTTGGCGGCGGGGGTGACGTGTGGGATCAAGGTGTCGGGCAAGCCGGATGTGGCTTTGCTGGTCTGTCCGACGGGGGCGACGGCGGCGGCGGTGTTTACGACCAATGCCATCACCGCGGCGGCCGTGCAGGTCAGCAGAGAGCACATCAAGAGCCGCAAGACTTATGCAGTCGTGGTCAACTCCGGAAACGCGAACGCCTGCACGGGGAAGATCGGCCTGGCCAACGCGCGGAAGATGTGTGCGGCCACCGCTGAATCTCTAAACGCAATACGCGCGACGCACTACGCGCAACGAGAGATTCTCGCCGCCTCCACCGGCATTATTGGAGAGCAATTGCCTATCGCCAAGGCCGTCGCCGGCATTGGCAAGGCGGCCGCAGAGCTGGCCGATACGCCCCAGGCCGGTATAGCCTTCACCAGTGCGATCATGACCACGGACACCAAGCCCAAGTGCGCGGCGCGAACCATGCGGCTTGCGGGAAAGACCGTGACAATCGCCGGGACAGTCAAGGGGGCCGGGATGATCGGCCCCAACATGGCGACGACGCTGCTGTTCATCACGACCGACGCGGCTGTGAGCAGGCCCTTGCTCGGTGCGGCGCTGAAGACTGCAGTCGGCGACTCGCTGAACAAGTTGACCGTCGACGGCCACCAGAGCACTAACGATACCGGGATCCTCCTGGCCTCGGGTATGGCGGGCAACCGCGTCATCACAAGCCGAGATCAGGACTACCGGAAGCTCGCGGCCGCCCTGCTCGACGTCTGCACCGATCTGGTCCGACAGATGGCGCTGGACGCCGAAGGGGCCACGAGGATGTTCAAAGTCGTCGTCAAAGGAGCGGCTACGCAGGCGGATGCCGCCAAGGCCGCCCGGGCGGTGGCCGACTACCCACTCGTCAAGTGCGCCGTCCACGGCGGCGACCCTAACTGGGGCCGGATCACCTGTGCCGTCGGGTCGTGCGGCGTCAAGCTCAAGGCAGCCAGACTCTCGTGCAAGCTGGACAGACTCTACGTCTTCCGAAACGGGGCCCCCGCCAGATTCGACGCCGCGAAGGCCTCCGCCATCGTCTCGCAGACCGAGCACACCATCACCGTCGATCTCGGGGCCGGCCGGAAAAGTGATTTCTGCTACGGCTGCGATCTCTCCGCCGGATACGTCAGTATCAACGCCGACTATCACACGTAGACAATGAATCTGAAGAGGTTAGGACACCTCCTTCCGCACCACTGCGCGGATTTGGAAGACGACCGATTTCTCCGCACCAGCCCGCGAAAACAGTTGAAAACTACCGGTAATCCTGTACACTGCGAAGAATTTTACGCTCGTCAAGCTCTCAGAAATGACCTGTCTATTCGAAAGGAGCAGAGAAGGTGAAGGCTTGGAAGAGAATCATAGGGCTGTCGGTGCCGGTCCTGGCCATGAATACCGCCGCGATGGCCGCCGAAACCGCCGAATCAGCGTCATTGGCGGGCACGCCGTTGAGCTGGTACGTCGCGCCTCTGGCGGCACTGGCGGCCTTGGGATTCGCCATCTACTTCTACAAGAAGATGATGGAGGCTCCGCAAGGGACGGAGAAGATGATCGAGATCGCCCGCCACGTGCGTGAAGGCGCCTACGCGTACCTGTTCCGCCAATACAGTGTCGTGACCATCGTGTTTATCGTGTTGCTGGCTATCTTCGCGTTCCTGGCCTACAAGGGAGTGCAGAACCCCTTCGTACCGGTGGCTTTCCTGACGGGTGGTTTCTTCAGCGGCTTGTGCGGCTTCCTCGGTATGAAGACCGCGACCAACGCCTCGTCAAGAACTGCCCAAGGCGCCAGCCAGAGCCTCAACAGCGGTTTGCAGGTGGCCTTCCGCTCTGGGGCCGTGATGGGGCTAATCGTCGTCGGTTTCGGCCTGTTCGACATCTCCATGTGGTACCTGATCCTGGACAAGATCGTCTATACGGCCGCTCACATGGAGGAAGGGCTCAAGCTTCTCGGTCTGCAGTTGGTCAAGCCGGGCATGGACGCTTCGCATAAGCTCGTGGAGATCACCACGACCATGATCACCTTCGGCATGGGCGCTTCAACGCAGGCGCTGTTCGCCCGTGTCGGCGGCGGCATCTATACCAAGGCAGCCGACGTCGGGGCCGACCTGGTCGGCAAGGTCGAGGCGGGCATTCCGGAGGACGATCCCCGCAACCCGGCGACGATCGCCGACAACGTCGGCGACAACGTGGGCGACGTGGCCGGCATGGGCGCCGACCTCTACGAGAGCTACTGCGGTTCGATCCTGGCCACGGCGGCGCTGGGTGCGGCCCTGCCTCTGTCGGCCGTGGCGGCCAGCGGCATGAACCCGCTCAAGGCCGTCCTCGCGCCGATGTTGGTCGCCGGACTCGGCATTTTCCTGTCCATCCTGGGCGTATTCATGGTTCGGTGCAAGGAGGATGCCACCCAGAAGAACCTGCTGCGGGCCTTGCTGATAGGCACGCTGGGCAGTTCGGCACTGATCCTCGTCGCGGTGGCCGGCTTGGCGATGACCGACTGGATCAGTTGGGGCATCTTCGGCTCGGTCGCGTCGGGATTGATCGCCGGCGTGCTGATCGGCCAGTTCACCGAATACTACACCTCCGACGAATACAAGCCGACCAGGGGCATCGCCGGTCAGGCGGTGATGGGACCGGCAACCACAATCATCGACGGCTTCGCGACCGGCATGTACTCGGCCGGGCTGCCCGTGGTGACCATCGTGATCGGCATCCTTTGTGCTTTCGGCTTCGCCGGTGGTTTCTCAAATCTCGCGATGGGTCTTTACGGTATCGGCTTTGCCGCCGTCGGCATGCTCGCGACGTTGGGCATCACACTGGCGACCGACGCCTACGGCCCGATCGCCGACAACGCCGGCGGCAATGCCGAAATGAGCGGCCTCGGTGAAGAGGTTCGCAAGCGTACCGACGCCCTCGACTCGCTGGGCAACACTACGGCCGCGACGGGCAAAGGCTTTGCTATCGGCTCTGCGGCCCTGACCGCCATGGCCCTGCTGGCGGCCTACATCGAAGAGGTCCGGATTTGGATCGGCCGGCTCGCGGCCGAGGCGGGCGGTGAATATGTCGTCGGGCCCGTCACGTTCGTTAGCGACGCGGCGGCCGCGGTCGGTGGCAAGGTCCATTACGCGGCAGCCGAAATGTCCCATTTCGTCGAGGCCTACAACCTGACGATCATGAATCCCAAGCTCATCGGCGGTCTGTTCATCGGCGCCATGATGGCCTTTGTCTTCTGTGCCATGACGATGAAGGCGGTTGGCCGAGCAGCCGGCGCCATGGTCGAGGAGGTGCGGCGGCAGTTCAAGAGCATCCCGGGCATCATGGAAGGTACGGGCAAGCCGGACTACGCTCGCTGCGTGGCCATCTCCACCAAGGGCGCACAGAAAGAAATGTTGCTGCCGTCCCTGTTGGCCATTATCGTGCCCGTGCTGACGGGCCTGCTTCTCGGTGTTTCGGGCGTCATGGGTCTTCTGGCGGGCGGCCTGACCACCGGCTTCGTGCTGGCTATCACCCTCAACAACGCCGGCGGCGCCTGGGACAACGCCAAGAAGTACATCGAGAAAGGCGCTCACGGCGGCAAGCGGCTCCCGGACGGCAGCAAGAACCCGGTGCACGGCGCGGCGGTCATCGGCGACACCGTGGGTGATCCCTTCAAGGACACTTCGGGGCCGAGCTTGAACATTCTCATCAAGCTCATGACGATGGTCAGCGTCGTCTTCTCCGGCGTTATCGTCAAGTTCGCACCGGCCGTGAGCGAATGGCTCCATTTGGGCGGTCAGTAGTCTTGCCACCCGCGCGTCGCGCTGCGTAGCCCCTGCGGACCTGCGGTTGACGCAATCGAGTGGTCGAGGTAATCTAACGGGGTGGCCATGTCGGCCACCCTTTTCCTTTCACGAGGACCCAGGTAGTGACAAAGAAGCAGAGTACTACTGCCGAGGAATTCGCCCTGGCGGCGGCCCGGATCGCGGACGGTCGGCACTGCACGGATATCGCCGTGCTGGACCTGCGCGGCATCTCGCCGGCAACGGACTACTACGTTATCGCCACGGGAACCAGCGATCGGCAGATGCGGACCGTGGCCGACGAGATCTCCGCGGCCGGCCGGGACCAGGGATTTCCGCGCTTCGGCCGGGCCGGCTACGACCAGGCGCGCTGGATCCTGCTCGACTTCGTCGAGGTCGTGGTCCACATCTTCGACAGCGAATACCGCGACTACTATGACCTGGAGCTGCTCTGGGGAGACGCCAAGAAGATTGATTATTGATAATTGATGATTGATGATTTGCGGCCCCGCGAGTGTGCCGCACGATAGGCATGTAGGGTGGGTTCTCAACCCACGCGTAAAACGACATGGAAACCACGCTGGACATACTCGACAAACGAATATCCGCTGCACTGTCCGAGGTAGCGGGCGTGGAGAACTGCGCTGCGATCATCAGGCCGACATCCGATCCGAAATTCGGTGACTACCAAGCCAACGGCGTGATGGCTATCGCCAAGCAACTCAAGACGAATCCCCGCAAGCTCGCCGAACAGGTCGTCGAGGGACTTGACGTCGGCGATATCTGCGAAGCGCCTGAGGTGGCCGGGCCGGGCTTCATCAACCTGCGTCTCAAGCCGGAGTATGTAGCCGGTCAACTGCTGTATATCAACGCCGACGACACAGGTCGCCTCGCGATCAAGCCAACCGACAAACCCCAAACCGCGATTGTCGATTTCTCCAGCCCCAACATCGCCAAGCAGATGCACGTCGGCCATCTGCGCAGCACGATCATCGGGGACTGCATCTGCCGCTTGCTGGAATTCGAGGGTCACCGCCTCATCCGCCAGAACCATATCGGCGACTGGGGAACTCAGTTCGGCAAAGTCATTCTCGCACTGTGGCACGTTTGTATGGCGGAGAACCTTCACAAGGCGGAAAAACCCTACTATATCGTACAAGACTTAATAGAGGCCTCCAAAAGCAACAGTATGGCTCTCTTTGACCAAGTAGTCAGTCGTCATCGGAAGGACTGGGAGGCAGACTCAGAATCCATCCGAGGAGATGGTGAGTTGTACTTTCATCCATTCCTGCACAATTTCTCTAAGAGAAGCGAGGCTCTTTGGCCTTCTCTTTTGGAGGCCTACAAGTATGTCAATCTACTCGACCAGGTCTTTAAGGGATTGAAGCGTAGTATCCCGACGCGTGAGAAGGACAAGAACGGTCAATTCATCTATGAAGATATCCCTTACGAATCACTTTCTCGCCACATCACTGCCATGCTTCAACAAGGCGGCAAGAACAATAAGCAAGAAAGAGAAGCCTGGCAAGTAGTGAGAAGACTTACTCTTGACGAGTGCAACAGGATTTACGCAAGACTCGGTGTTCATTTGACCGACGATGATGTCCGAGGTGAGAGCTTCTACAACAACAAACTTCCTGCCGTGGTGCGCGATCTGCGGGACTCGGATTTGGCGGTTGAATCGGACGGGGCAATGTGCGTATTTCCGGAGGGGTTCAAGACCAAGGAAGGTGAGCCGTTGCCGTTTATCGTGCAGAAGTCCGATGGGGCGTATCTCTATGCGACGACGGACCTGGCGGCGATTCGCTATCGCGTCGGTGAGCTCAAAGCGGACCGGATCGTGTATGTGACGGACTCGCGCCAGAAGCTCCACTTCGAGATGCTCTTTGCCGTCGCACGGGCCGCGGGCTGGGCACCCGGGACCGTGGAACTGACGCACGTGATGTTCGGCACGGTGCTGGGAGACGATGGCGCGCCGCTCAAGACCCGCTCGGGCGAGAACGTCAAGCTCAAAGACCTGC
>CAZGRF010000100.1:0-10745 GCA_964527825.1 uncultured Pirellulales bacterium | reverse complement strand
GTTCTGGCCGAGCAGGCCGAGGATGAGATCGCCGCGATCAACATGGCGCTCGGGGCCTGGTACGCCGGCGCCCGCGCGATGGCCAGCACCTCCGGCGGCGGCTTTGCCCTGATGACCGAAGGCGTGAGCCTGGCCGGCATGATCGAGAGCCCCGTGGTGATTCTCCTGGCGCAGCGTCCCGGCCCGGCGACGGGACTGCCCACGCGCAGCGAGCAGGGCGATCTGGAATTGGCCCTTTACGCCGGACACGGGGAGTTCCCGCGCATCATCTTCGCCCCCGGGACACTCCAGCAGGCCTTCGAGCTGAGTCACAAGGCGTTCAACTTGGCCGACAAGTACCAGGTGCCTATATTCATATTGACCGATCAGTACCTGATGGATTCCTACTACAACGTACCTAGCCTCGATTTGTTGAAGGCCAAAGCCGAAAGGTATGTCGTCAAGACCGGTAAGGGCTACCGCCGGTACGAGATCACGAAGGAGGGCATTTCGCCGCGCGGCATTCCGGGCTACGGGACCGGGCTCGTTGCCGTAGACAGCGACGAGCATGATGAGGAAGGGCACATCACAGAGGACCTTGACCTTCGTGTGCGCATGGTAGACAAGAGGCTGGCCAAAGGCGAGGCCCTGAAGAAGGAAATCGTGCGTCCCGAACTGGTCGGCCCCAAGGACTACAAGACGCTGGTGATCTGCTGGGGCTCGACCTACCACGTTGTCAAGGAAGGCTTGGCGAAGCTGGGTCGAAAAGACACGGCGATGCTGCATTACCGGCAGGTCTATCCCCTCCATCGCAGCACGGCCGATTTCATCGGCCGGGCGAAACGGACCATCGTGGTTGAGAACAACGCGACGGGCCAATTCCGCAAGCTGATCCGTTTGTATGCCGGCGTGGATGTGGACGAGGGGCTCGTCAAATACGATGGGCTCGGCTTCGCCGTCGAGGAGATCGTGGACGGACTCAGTGAGATTCTCTCGTAAGGATGATGTCTCATGGCGACGGATGTTTTCGATATGGGTGACATTGATATTGCCTGGTGCCCGGGCTGCGGCAACTACCCGATCTTGAAGACGCTGAAGGAGGCGTTGGCGGAATTGAAGATTGCGCCGACCGACATGGTGCTCGTCTCGGGCATCGGCCAGGCGGCGAAGATGCCGCACTACTTCAAGACGCACTTCTTCAACGGTCTCCACGGCCGGGCGCTGCCGCCCGCGACGGCGATCAAGGCCGTCAACCCGACGCTGACCGTAATCGCCGAGAGTGGCGATGGCGACATGTACGGCGAAGGCGGCAACCATTTCCTGCACTGCATCCGTCGCAACCCTGATATCACCAACATCGTGCACGACAACATGATCTACGGATTGACTAAGGGTCAGGCGTCGCCCACCAGTCCGCTCGGGCTCAAGACGCCGGTCCAGGTCACTGGCGTCATTCTGGAGCCCTTCAATCCATTGGCCGTGGCGATTGCTCTGGACGCGAGCTTCGTCGCACGGGCTTTTGCGGGCGACCGCGAGCAGACCAGGGAAATACTCAAACGCGCTATCCAACACAAAGGTTATGCCCTGGTCGACGTCCTCCAGCCCTGCGTGACGTTCAACAAGCTCAATACCTATCAATGGTTCAAGGACCACACCTGCTACCTGGACGATTCGCACGACGTCTCCGATAGGGGCGCCGCTTTCGGGAAGGCGATTGAAAGAGAAAAGCTGCCGCTCGGTGTCTTCTACGTCAATGCCAAGGACACCTTTGAAGACAATACGGGGATGTATCGTGAGGATCAGCGTCCGCTCTACCAGAGGAACGTGGACCGGAAGAAGCTTGCGGCGCTGATCGACAGTTTCAAGATGGCTGGCTGAGGGGAGAAGTGAATGTTGAATGACGGCGAAAGGGGCGCAATCCTCCAACGTGACAAGCAGACTTTTGCGGTGGCTCCCCACATCCCTTGCGGTGTGGTGGGGCCCGAGACGCTGCGACGACTGGCCGACGTGGCCGAGAAGTACGGGGCGCAAGCTCTAAAGATCACGAGCGCCGCCCGCATCGCCATCGTCGGCGTGGCGGAGAAGGATGTCGAAGCCATCTGGTCCGATTTGGGGATGTCGCCGGGCTTTGCCGTCGGGTTATGCGTGCGCAGCGTCAAGGCTTGTCCGGGCACGACCTTCTGCAAGCGAGGCCAGCAGGATAGCCTTTCGCTCGGGCTGAAGCTCGACGGGAAATATCACGGGATGGAGCTGCCCGGCAAGTTCAAGATGGGTGTCAGCGGTTGTCCCCACCAGTGTGCCGAGACGTGCATCAAAGACATTGGCTTGGTGGGAACGCCGAAGGGTTGGCGGGTGCTCGTAGGCGGCAACGGAGGCGTCAAGCCGCGACTGTCCCAGGAGTTGGCCCGCGACCTGACTGAGGAGCAGGCGGTGCAGTTGGTCGACAGAATCGTTGCCTACTACAAGGCCAACGCCGGCGCGCACAGACGGCTCGGCGCCGTGATCGACAAGATTGGATTCGACGAATTCAAAAGGGCCGTGCTGGGTGATGAGGTCGCCGAGACGGCGAATCAATAGCGTTGGCCGGACGGGCGGCTCTTTCGCGAACGAGCTTTGAAGTCAAACGCAATAGAATTGAAGAATGTCGGCGTCACACGCCGGGGCAATGCGATCCTCACGGAGGTTAGCATCACCGTCGAGGCAGGGACGTGCTGCGCGATTCTGGGGCCTAACGGTTCGGGCAAATCGGCGCTGGTAGCGGTGCTCAGTGGGTACCTGTGGCCCTCGAGTGGGACCGTGACCGTCAACGGTGGCACGTTCGGCCAGGTCAATCTGGCCGAGGTCCGGCGGACCATCGGATTGATCGAGCCGTCGCGGGCCCCCAAGTTCGACGCGCAGATGTCCCTTCGCGAAGTCGCGGCCACGGGACTGTTCGGCACGATCATGCTGCCGCTCAATCGCGAAGTGACGCCTCGGCAGTGGCGACGCGTAGATGCAGAGCTGGCGTCCGTCGGACTGAATGAGATCGCCGATCGTGCCTACGGCGATCTGTCTTCCGGCGAACAGATGAAGACGCTCCTGGCCCGGGCCACGGTGTCCGACGCGAAAATCCTATTGTTGGATGAACCAACAGTGGGATTGGACATCGGTTCGCGAGCGGCCTGCATCGGTGTTTTGGACCGGCTGCTCGAACGACGGGACCCGCCGACCGTAGTCATCGTGTCACACCATCTCGATGAGTTGCCGCGTGCCGTGGGCCAGGTCGTGCTTCTGAAGGCGGGCCGCGTGGTGAATCAAGGACCGCCGGACGCTCTGCTCACCTCAGCGAGCTTGAGCGAGCTTTTTGACTGTCGGGTTGAAGTGTTCAAGAATGACGGACGATTCGTTGCAAGTGTCCGGTCGGGGACTCTCTGACCGAGCCATTCTGAGGAATGCTCACGCCGCTTTGCGGGCAGCATCCCCCGCGAGAAACCGCCGCGTTAGTAGTCGCTCACAGATGAGAGCCGACTCAACTCCCGAAACTCGAGTCGATACGCTCAAGGACGTTTGTGGTAGACTCTGGCCGACGGCTGATCGTATATTGGCGGCTCATGACCAGTAGTACACGCGTCTTCGGATTAGGGAAGAGGACGGATGGATACAAAGGACCTTGAGAAGTACTCCTCGGCGATCACACTCTCCGATATGGAGGTGTTTGTTTTCCCGGAGCTGATGTACAGCCTCGTGCTGGCCAACATCATGAGCCCAATCCTCTGGAAATGGCGCGAGCTGGATTGCTTCGCCAAGCTCGATGGCAAGAGCAGCTACCGCAAGCTGATGCGCCTGCGTCAATTCATCATGGACGAGTTCGACTTCAACCTCGATCTGGAGACCTGGGGCCTGACTACGCAGGAGACCGAGTTGAAGCGTTTCGCGCACGTGATGAGCCCGGAGCAGATCGCCTCCAGCAATGCGCTCTTCGGCTACACGGGCGACCGCTATTACTTCGATGTCGACATCCGCAAACACTTCGGGCTCGACAAATACGACGGCGATGTGATTCCCTACTGGAAGACGGAGACGGTGGAGGCCATGCACGGGTTTCGGCGCAAGCCGGGCTACGGCAAGGCCGCCGGGGAGTGCGTGTCCCTGGCGACGCTCTACGCGGCCGCAGCGTTTGTCGTCTGCGGCGTCCCGCTGGAGGATATCTACCTAATCCTGACGCCGCTGCATTCGCAGAACTTCATCGACATGCAGGAGGGTATCCTGACGAACAACCGCCGGCTCGTGACCAAGACCATGTGGTTCAACGGCACAGAGATTTCGTACAAGGCCCAGCGGGCGCTGCGCAACGAGCAGGTCACGATCGTGACCCACCCCACCGGCTACGTGCATTGCTTCTACGACGAGGCGACCATCGACCCAAAGGCCTACGACTACTTCACCGGTCGGTTGGCCGACTATCTCTCGACGAGGCTGGACATGACGAGTTTCGCCAGCTTCCTGCGGCAGCATACGAAGTACCAGAAGCGCTTCCAGATTTGTCGCGACTGCCACGGCCAGCCCCAGTTCCTTGAGGCCGAGGTTCTCTTCCATTACGAGCATGGCAGCCCCTACAAGATCGGCGACCAGACGCACGACAAGCTCCTGGCGGAGGTGCACGACGAAGACTTCGTCCGCTACGAGATTCCCGGCCGGGTCCGTTGCGACCGGCTGGTCGAATTCCTCGACCGGGCGAAACCCGATATGCGAACCGCCGAGGGCCGCGACGTGATGCAGAAGTTCATCGCGTCCGTCGTACCCGATGCGTCCGCTCTGGTCGAAGCCCTGAGCGATTTCCTCCACATCGATCCCAACCTGCCAAGCGGGAAGAAGACCTTCACGGCTGTCGAGCCGATCACACTGTCGGTCGATCTGAGCCGCGAAGAGATCATTGAGTACCTGCGCTCGAAGCGCCGGGACATCCCGACGGTCGATCTGGCCTTCTACGCCTTTCGCGACATGGACACCTGTGACTGGCGGCCTTTCCTCAAGGCGGCCGTCGAGCGCAGCCCCGTCTCACTCAGCATGGCTGAATCCAAGTCCATCCGGGAAGTCTACGCCTGGCTCAAAGATATGGATTCGCAATCGCTCTACGATGGCAACCGCCTCGCCCAGCCCGACGAGGTCGCCAACTACGGCACCGGCGACGGCCTGGAGAAGGCCTTCCTCCTGGCCAACGTGATGCGCCATAGAAATCCCGGCCAAGAGCTGCACTTGGAGGTGGACAACAGCAAGGTCCTCCTGCGCGGGCGTCCTGCCTGCGACACGTACGAGTTCGTTTCCGCCAAGATCCTGCAAGGCCAGGTGGATATCCAGCCGGATGGTGGAATCTCTGTCGCCACCCGGCCGAGTCTGCCCAGGCGATGACCCCGTCTCTCGCGCGAGATCAGCGGTCGAAATCCTCGGGGAAGTTCAGATACGCGTATTCGCCGTGTAGTTAGTCGGTCTTGCTCTTGTACTGGCGTCATATCTGGACTACAATGAGGCCATGATTCTGGGGCCCGGAGGCGAAGGTCTTCTCCGAGGCGGAGAAAAGGAGCGGTGTGCGGTGCACACCCTACGAAGATGAAAAAGGAGTGACATGAAATTCCTCGACTTTTCCGTCGTCAAGAGTCTCAAGGAAGCGGGCGATCCGATGTTTCAGGGTCCCTATGACGGTCCGCTTACGACGCGCGAACGTTGGTTGCTGGGCATTGCCGTGGCGACCACGCGCGGGTGCCCTGAGTGCACGGGCAAGCGCATCGACAGCGCCAGGAAAGCGGGTATCGAGGAAAAGGCACTCATCGATGCCGTGAACCTTTGTGCCGCGCTCAACGCGGGGCACACGGTCACCATGGCGGTCAATGGAACACGCGACCATGCCCCACCGGCTTCGTCTTGATGTGATGAGGGGCAATCAAGGCGCAACTGTCATTCCTGCGAAGGCAGGAATCCAGGAAGGACTCTGGCGTCAGCGGCGAAGACTGACACGTGCACGAGCAGGAGCAGAGCATGGACGAACCAGGGACACGCTTGCGGCCGTGGGTTCCGGGGCGGATATGGCTTACGGAGTATCCCGTTCGTTATTGCGGGACGCATATCCACGCGCGAACTACCATCGTGCGGCTGGGTGACGGCTCGTTGTGGATTCATTCGCCTGGTCCAGTGGACGCCGGGATCAAGGCAGAGATCGAGGCGCTCGGGCGGGTGGGGCATCTCGTCGCGCCGGGGAACTTCCACTTCTCGCATATCCAGAAGGCGTGTGAGACTTGGCCGGACGCTCGCGTGTGGATCTGCCCGGGTGTCGAGCGGAAGTGTCCGCGATTGTCCTACGATGGCATCGTCGAGACCGGCAGCGAGTTGCCCTGGTCGGAGGAGTTCGACTGGCAAGTCGTGGACGGTCACCCGGTCATCAAGGAAGTGCTGTTTTTGCACCGCTCGACGAAGACGCTGATCGTGGTCGATCTCATCGAGAACATCGGTGACGCGACGCCCGGCACGAATTGGGTGCTGCGCTGGTGGTGGAAAGGGGTGTTTCGCATGTGGAACCGGCCTCGGCCCGCGCCGGAGTATCGCCTCAGGGTCGGCGGCAGGGCGGCCCTGCGCACGGCCCTCGATCGCGTGCTGGAGTGGGACTTCGAACGCATCATCATCGCCCACGGCGAGAACATCGACCGAGCCGCCCGCGCGGCCGCTTGCGACGCATGGCACCGTTTCGGCGCGCGGCCCGTCCACACAAGGAGCAGGTAGCGGGTGTTCAGCCGTAGATTCTGCCCGTATCGTCCACGTAAACCTCACTTCTGGCCTGGCTGATGATCTCGGCAGCATCCGGGATCTCGGTCAGATCAGGCACTTTGAGCAGAGTGAAGCACTTGCGGCAGCGGATCCGGCGGTCGGCTGCGACGGCGTCAAGCCACCACCGGCGCCCGCAACGAGGACACTGGGCGATGATGTGCATCCGATAACCTCGGCGTCAGATGTTACGAAACAGTCTTCTAACCCGTTCACATCGACAAACCTAAGGCCGGAGTCTTAGTCTTCTTGGTTTTTTCTTGAGAGACTGGTCTCTTGTCTGTCCCATAAGAGCAAGGCACAAGCGATGGGGGACACTAACGGTCAAGAGCAGTCGGTTCTCGGACCTGGTTTGGACAGGCTCTGCTTGATTCCAAGCCCTGATTGTGCTACCATACAGTTGTTTGGGGGATAGAAGAAATGACCGATCTGATCGACCTTAGACTTGGCGGTACCCATGACGCGGCGGTTGCGGCGCGCTTCACACCTCGCCTGCTGCCGGGTTCGGTCAGGGCTGAGGATCCGATCCGAGTTGACGTTCGCATCCGGTCGTGCGACGAATCGTCCTTGCCTATGCCACAGAGTGGGCCCGCCAACGCGGGGGGTGAATGCCTGCCTGTCGGTACTTTCCTCGATTGCTACCTTTAGGTTGGCACGTGATTCCTGCGTAGCTGCTCAGAGACCGTCTGAATCGCGACCGGCACCTTCACTGCAGGGTCGGTTCGCGGGACGTGCGAGACTGTATGATCCGCGGCTCCTGACTGGTAGACATGCCCTCGTGCCGGCGGCTGTGCCTTCAAAAAACGGGGCCTCTTCGCCGTCCATGGCAGGCCCCGCGACTCGAGCGCGACGGTATGTCAGAAGTCTATATGCCGGAGCGAAGAATATCCTCGATGGCGGAGCGAATTCTCTCCGGGCTCGTGAGCTGGCCCGAGAGCAACAGCTCTCTGGCTTCCTCAACCGCGTTTGTGTCCGCAGGGACTGAATCCTTGGCCTTGTTGATCAAATCGGCGAAGCTGACCTGAAGGGCGACGTCTGTGTCTTCTTGAGCACGCCTGTTAGCGGGTTCGGGGTTCGGCACGGAGGTTTTCCCGACGATATGTCCAGCTTGGTCTGCGTTTATGTTGCCTATCATCACTGATGTTCCTTCGATGCCTGCGTGTCTACCTCTGTTTTCGTATCGCTCCGCGGGATCTTTAGCCTTTTCCCGCGACAAATGCCCTTTTTCAGTGCTGCAACGCGATATCTCTCCAAAATGGCCCGTCCGGCTTGCTCGATTATTTCTTCTTACGGTCCAGCGTTTCAGCCACCTCATAGGCGATGAACTTGCCGAACTTCAACGAGCTGATGACCACCATCTCGTCCTCTAGCGGAGCTGATCCCGAGCGCAACTCCTCTCTGGAGTATTGCTGGATTCGACGCCGGATACTCATGTCCGCACCGTCCCAGACCTGCTCAAGGCCCCAAAGCAACTGGCCGTCCGTCAGGTCCAGCAGTTTCAGACGCAGCCCGACGGTCATCCGGGGATAAGGCTGGTACTCGGTGACCGTCCCGACCAGCAGCCCATTGCACTTGAGCGCGTCCCGCATCGCCAAGAGCTGTTTCAGAGCTTGGAGCGACTCGAGATTCTCCTGCAGACCTCGCCAAGCCGGATCGTCCTGGTGGACAACCGATAGACCGAAAAGCTGCTTCTTCTGTAGCGCTACGAAGAGCGCTTCGGTAAGGTCTGCGGAGACTGTTGGGTAGCCGGACTTGTTGTCCAGCTCGACGAGTGCGACTCTGCCAAGAGCAGTCAGATCCCTGTGCGGATTGAGGTAATAGGAGTTGGCCATGCCGTTGTCCGCCTGGTGGGTTTCGCAGCCGCAGACGAAGGCCAGAAGGACCATGGCCGGTAGGCAGAGGTACAATTGGCGCAGGTCTCTGCCTGCGCGCTCTGCGCTGCCAGCACCGGAGGTGAAGTCTCTACGGTTCATTGACGTCACCTCCCACCGACATCGTGGGTCCATTTGACTCCTGCCTTTCCGACGATCCAGGATTCAGTGTTGCCGCGTGCCGTTTGCCCAGAGCATCGGCGTCGGCCTCACCGCCCAGGACTTCCAGGACTTTCAACAGCGCTTCAAGCTGCGCTCGCGCGGCCTCTCGCATCTCCGTCCGAAAGCCGAGGATGTCGGACTTCCAGTTGTTTAGCTCCGAGAGCATTTCTATGAGCAAGTCGTTGGCCTCTCCCAACTCCTTCTGGGCCTGCTTGAGCTTTACCTCGAGCACGCCGATCTGCTGGCGCAGGGCCTCGTTCTCCCCCACGAGCCGCTGGTTCTCTTCCCGCAGGGCAACCGTCTGGTCGGACAGCCGCGCGTACTTCTCGGACAGTTCAATCGCCGACTCCACGGCCGTTCGACCTTCCAGGGGAGTATCCTGGAACCGTTTTGCGGTTGAGCCGCTCGTACCGGACTCGGTGGGACTCCCCGTGACGGCAGGGCGCGGTCGGCCTTGAGATGCGGCGCAGCCACTGCCTACGAGCGCCAGCACCGGCACGAGAAACAACGGAATGATTCGCACTATCTTGAGCATCTCATGTCTCCTCGGACGCAGACATCTCATCTCTGTCCAGATCCTGCCGCGACCGCCGGCGTGTGCGTGGCCGCATACTCACATCGCACATACGTTGTTCTGCCGCAAGAACAGGTCACTTCCACGAGGGCATACTCGGCGTGATTCTCCGCGATGCGGACACCTACCGGTCTTGAATCGGCCTGCGGCTGTGTGGGCCCGACGGCCGCAGGCGGGTCGATGTGCAACTGGAGCGAACCGGCGAACTGCACCTCGTTGCCCTTGAGCACGTGTCGCGTCATATTTGGCATTTTCTCACCTGTCGCCTTTATTTCCTCACAAGCGCGTTGCGTCAAGCACAATAATCGATGCAGTGGAGATCTTCGTCGTCTCCGTGTGTCTGTTGCTCGGTTGTCTCGTCGCGCTTCTCCGGGTTTTCGTCGCCGCGTTCGCCCGGCGATCTCTGCCGTCGTTTTCGCTCTTGCTGTCGCGTGGTCGGGGTCAGGCCCTGGATTGCGGGGAGACCCTCTACCGGTTTTATGATGTTGAAGTCGCTATCTGCCATCGTTGTATTCCTCCAACTTGGCTGAAAGACTGACAAGTGCGCTCGCGTGCAACTGGCTGACGCGAGATTCTGTGATCTCTAGCAGGTCGGCGATCTGCTTCATGGTCAGGTGCTGATGATAATAAAGAACGATGATCTGTAGTCGGCGTTGGTCCAGCCCCTGCATCGCCTCAGTGAGCTTGTCGAGCATCTCGGCTTTTTGGATGCGGCTGTCGGGTGCGGAGGTATCGGCTGCGGCTAATACATGTCCCAAGGCCGGCTGTCCTTGGGCGGCCCCGTCGATTGAGGCAAAGTGCTGGGCCCGCGCGCCTTCGAACAGCGTGAAAAGCTCGTCGACGGGGATGCCGAGCCTCTCCGCCACCTCCTCGTCGGTGGGAGGAGTGCCCCTCTGTTGGGTGATTTCCCGGCTCAGCCTCAAGGCCCGACGGATTCGCTTGTTGACGGCGGACGGCAGCAGGGACGCTCTTCTCAGTTCGTCGAGTATGGCCCCTTTGATTCGGACATAGGCGTAGGTCGTGAGCTCGGCTTGGTGGGAAGCATCAAAATCACGTGCGGCCTTCAGCAGGCCCACGGTCCCGGCCGAGACGAGATCCTCGAACGAAAGAGGAGGACGCAGATAAGTGGCGGTCCGACGCGCAATCCTGTGGACCATCGGCAACAATTGGAGAATTTCTTCGTCACCGATCCGGCGGTGTGTGTGTCCCGAATAGGCGCGTAGCGCGACGGCCTTGAGATGGCCGCAGTTGTCGGGGACCTGCCCGACCGCTGTGGCGTCTGCTAGGTCAGGGATGTTCTCAGTCTTCGTTGTCACCGGCCTTGTCCTTGTTGATCTGACTGGCTATCATCGCCCGGGTCAGAATCG
>CAZGRF010000099.1:8198-10899 GCA_964527825.1 uncultured Pirellulales bacterium | reverse complement strand
CTGCGAACGCCGCCCAGTTGCAGATCACCTATCGGCCGTAGGGATAGGGACGAAGGTAGGCGTCTTCTCAGCCAGCCGCGATCGCAGAGACGGCTTCCGCGGCGGACATCTGGGCATACGCGAACCTGCGGAGGGTGACAAGCCTCGCGCACGTGCCAAGGACCGTCTCTCTTGGATTGACCGTCTGATCACCCGGATTACTGCAGGGCTACGCGCATACCGATTGCCGTCGCAATGCGCCTTGTACATGGACGGCAATGGGACTATAATGCAGGTCCGGCAGGGGGGACGCATGACATTAGGGTCTCAGACAGTTAAGGTTTCTGTAGGCACGTGAACACCAGGCAAGACGATCCCAGAGTATTGAGAAAGAGGATTATCCTCTACGTCATCATTCTTGCCGGGGCCATCTGGACCTGGGAAGAAGTGGTTAAGGATCGGGTAATCCCCAAGCGCTGGGGGGTCGTGGAGAAGGGCTTTGTCTATCGCAGCGGCCAGCTCTCGTCGTCCCTCGTCAAGCGAACGCTGGAGAATCACGGGATCAAGGTCATCGTTAGTCTGGTAGGCCGGATCGCGGACGACAAGGACCAAGAGGCCGAGACAGAAGCGGCCGAGGAACTTGGTATCGAGGTCGTGCGATTCCCGCTGGGTGGAGACGGTACGGGAGATATCGCGCAATACGCCGGCGCCGTTGCCGCCATCGTCGAGGCCAGACGGGTGGGCAAGCCGGTTCTCGTTCACTGCGCAGCAGGCGCCCAACGAACCGGCGGAGCGGTTGCGTTCTATCGCTTGCTCGTCGAGAGAAGATCGCCTTCGTTCGTAGTCAAGGAGATGGCACGCTATGGCTGGGACCCGAAACGCGACAGGGTCCTTCTGGACTACATTGATGAGCATATAGGCGAATTGGCCGTCATGTTGAAAGAAAGGGGGTCCATCGAGGAAGTCCCGGATCCCCTTCCTGCCGTTCGCGCTTCAAGGTAGCCTCAGCCGTGACGGTCGTGTCCCGCGTTCCTTGGTCCGCGTCCTCGCCGTGGGAACTGACTGGCCTGTGCAGTTTGCCCTTGATTTTGCCATGAGCGGTCCTACAATCTCACGGCGTAAGTCCCGTTGCCAAGAGACAGCTTGCATGTGCCTCCAGGGCTGCCCGCGTGCCGCAGATAAGAACCAACAGCGTTCAATACATCAACAAGCTTAGGGTCCTGGCCATTTACATGGTCGTCACAGCGCACGTGGCCATCTGGCTGACCATGGCCACCGAATCCTTCACGTTCAATTGGTGGCTCGGATGCTGGCTATTCTATCTTGCCCACCTCTCGATCCCGGTCTTCGTTATGATTAGCGGGGCGCTGCTGCTCGACGATTCCCGGCGGGAATCGGCCGCTGAATTCTACAAGAAACGGATGATTCGGGTGGGCATCCCGTTGGTGGTCTGGACCTGCGTGTACCTGGCGGTTCGCGTGCTCATGGACCATGAAGCGCTCTCCGCAAGCAAGGCAATCAGTCTGATCCTCACCGGCGACCCATACTACCATCTGTGGTTTCTCTACATGATCGTCGGGCTCTATCTGATTACGCCGCCGCTGCGGACCTTTGTCCGGTGCGCCGGCCAAGGGCAGCGGATTCTCGTCATTGTGGTGGGGCTGGTCCTGGCGATGGCCTACTTCCAGACGGACGTGCTGCTCTGGAACAATCAGCGATCCATCTTCACCATGTTCATTCCCTACATCGCCTTCTACCTGTGCGGGCACGAGCTGCGCCGGATCGACCCCAAGAAGGTGCCTTCGCGGTATCTCCTCCTGGCCGTGCTCATCTCGGCAGGGTACTTGGCCGCCTTCTCCGGAGTATTTATGGAGACTGCCGGAGGAGTAGGGACGCGTTATCTGTTCGATTTCTTCACTCCGCCTATCATCTTCCTTGCCATCGGCGTCTTCTGGGCAGCCTATCTGCGCGACACCACGGCCAAGCCGCTGGAAGGATACCGCCGGACGGTGCTGGAATGGATCTCCTCCACGACTTTGGGTGTTTATGTGTTGCACCCGCTCGTCCTCGTCTATATGCGTGACCATCTCGGCAAGCGCGCGGGTGATGGGAATTTCATCTTGGGTGTGGTCGTAGTGCCATTCATCACGTTCGTCGTCTGCTATCTCATCACTTCACTGCTGATGAGAATACCGCTCCTCAGGCGAACGGTGTGCTAACGTGCCGTCGCCGGTCTGCAGAACGGGTGGATTCTATTGCTCTTCCTGGCTCTTGGGTTTGACCAAGCCCTTCAATCCCTCGGTAATTCCCTTGCCCAGTCTTTCGGCGTTTTTCTCCAGGCTGGAACCGGCGTCCTGACCGGTGCCGAAAATGACACGGCCGATGTCGACAGCTTTGCCCAGGACGCCGGTCAGGTCGGCAATCATGTCCTTGGGAAGAACGTCGCCGCCTTGCTCGGCGATCGCCTCGGTTATGGCCAGGAGAACCTTCGTTGTGAGGGTCGCGATGTCCAGCGGCTCGCTGCGCCCGAGGTCGGTCATTTGGATGGGAGCCAGCTTGAGAGACAGGGTGTCGGCTTGGCCCGGAACGGGAAGCAACTTGACATCGACCGTGATGTTCGTGATCTCCAGGCTGTCAATCTGTAGCTTCTTGCCGGACGACGTTCTGTCTCTCCGCAGCGACTTGATCACGTCGCGCAAGTTGTTATCCAGCCCCTTTTGCT
>CAZGRF010000099.1:2111-8188 GCA_964527825.1 uncultured Pirellulales bacterium | reverse complement strand
TGGCGACCTTCATACCGTCGAGTTTGATGTCCCTGATGGTTGTCGTATCACGGAGCAGCGATTTCGTATCCACGTGAATGTCGCCCCGGTCCAGATCGAGCAGGGTCTTCTGCTGATACCCGGCGGGGTTGCTCACGGTCAGGCCTCGCAGGCTGAGAGTGCCGCGCATGATGGACAGCTTCGCCTTCTCGATGTCCACCGGGACATCGAGGGCTCTTGCGCCTGCCGTCTCGACCGCCACTCGCACCGCGCCATCGGCGAACAGATCGACGGCGATGGCGCCGAGAACAACGACAGCCACAAGCAGCAAGACAAGCGTCATCAGCGATTTGACAGGGTTCCTCATCCTTTGGACCTTTCAGAGACCGTCGTTCTGCGGGCACGCGCCTCTTTTTCAAGCCGCATTCCACCGAGCGGCTGTAACCGGATGCGCGTCCGTGCCGGCGGCACCGGTTGTCACGGCGCCGGTGCGTCTTCCCGGTAGATCTTGGCGCCGAGAGGGTTGAGACGTTCTTCGATCCGCTCGTAGCCACGGTCGATGTGATAAACCCGGTTGACCGTTGTGGTTCCCTCGGCGGCCAGACCGGCCAGCACGAGCGCCGCTGAGGCGCGCAGGTCCGATGCCATGACGGGAGCCGCGATGAGCTTCTTGACCCCTGCCACGATGACGGCGGGCCCTTCCTTGCGCAGATCGGCGGCCATGCGGTTCAGCTCGGCCACGTGCATGAACCGATCAGGGAAGATCTTCTCGATGACGACGCTGTTACCGTCTGCCAACGCCAGCAGCGCCATGAGCTGGGCCTGCAGATCGGTAGGGAAGCCGGGGTAGGGTTGGGTGGTGACGTCCGCGGGCTTGAAGTGCTCGCTGCCGACCACGGTGCAACCGTCGTCCGTTGCCTCGACCACGATGCCGATGTCCCTGAGCTTGTCCGCGACGGCCATCATGTCGTCGAGCCGACAGTTCACGATGTCCAGCTCGCCCGCGGTGATGGCGGCAGCCACCATAAACGTCCCGGCCTCAATGCGGTCGGGAATTACCTCGTATTCTATCGGGCGCAACCGGCTGACCCCTTCGATAACCAGGTGAGGCGATCCAATGCCGCTTATACGAGCCCCCATCCTGTTGAGACAGTGAGCCAGATCGGTGATCTCGGGCTCACAGGCGGCTGACTCGATTACCGTGCGGCCTCTAGCGAGCGTCGCCGCCATCATCACGTTGGCCGTCCCCAACACCGTCGAACCGAACGAGCCTCCCAGAAAGATGCTGGCGCCTTTCAGGCCGCCGGCGGGAGTCTGGGCGATCACGTAGCCGTTCTTGAGGTCGATTTCGGCGCCGAGCGCCCGCAAGCCCCGCAAGTGCAGGTTGATGGGACGATCCCCAATGGCGCAGCCGCCGGGCATAGATACCTCGGCCCGGCCGCACCGCGCCAACAGCGGACCAAGGATGCAGATGCTCGCCCGCATCTTGCGCACGATTTCGTATTCACCCACCGGATTATCGACGGTCGTCGAGTCGACAGCCATGCGTCCTTCGGGGGTCCGCTCGACCCGGCAGCCCAAATGCCCCAGCAGCTCACCGAAGACCCGCACGTCGGAGAGGTTCGGGACCCCTGCAAAGGATGATGGACCTCCGGCCAGAATCGCTGCGGCCATGATCGGCAAAGAAGCATTCTTGGAGCCGTTGACGGTAACGCGCCCCGACAGCCTGACCGGTCCTTCAATACGGAACACATCCATGCGCTATTTTCCTTGAAAACCAGGGCATCCTCTGCCATACTCCGCAGGACTTGGACCCTAATCAATTCAGTGTAGTACAATGCAATCTGGTTTTCAATCTTCTTGGGCTTGGCTCAAGGTCGTTCCGTGAAGAACGCCGCGTGTGACTGCTCTGGACACCCTTAGACAACTGGCCGATTCGATCACTCTGGTGCACCTGCTCACTCTGGTCGGTGTCGGTCTGTTCGCCATGTGGCTGCTCCGCACCTCTCTCGGGCGCAACGCGCTGGTCTGCTCGAAACCTCGCCGCAATAGCATGTCGCCCTTTGCCACGTTCATTCCCTTTGTCGCGTGGTTTGTCGGTATTTCCCTTATGCAGTCCATCGTAGTGACCCTGACAGGTCCTGTGGACGGCGAGCGGAGAGCTCTTCAGAGCAATGTAACGTTTTGCATAGGGGCCATCTTGACTATCGGCCTGATTCTGCCGCTGGCGAGGTTTCATTTCGCGCGAGGGTTAAAGGGGTATGGCCTTAACCTTAGGACAATCCCCCGAGATCTGGGTGCGGCCTTCGTCAGCCTTCTGGCCATCTGGCCGCTTGTGCTCGCCGTGATTGTTCTCACCACGACGGTTGGCAGGATAGTCCGAGGTCCAAGCTTCGAGATGCCCCAGCACAGGGAATTGGAGCTAATGGCCGAGTTTTCCGACATCTTCTTTCGAGTCCTGATCGTCTTCCTGGCGGTAGCGATCGCGCCGCTGCTTGAGGAAATGCTGTTTCGGGGCCTGCTGCAGAGCGTAATCCGCTCGTATGTGGGCCGGCCGTGGCTGGCCGTCACTGTCACGTCACTCCTGTTCGCCATGGTCCATGCGAATGCCACGCATTGGCCTGCCTTGTTCGTGCTGGCCATGGGCCTGGGTTATGCATATGAGAAGAGCGGATCGCTGTTTCAGCCTATTCTCATGCATGCGTTCTTCAACGGCATGACCATCGCAGCGGCCTTGGCTGCCTGAGAGGCGGGTACGCGGATGCGTGAACGGGTCAGCGGTCGGTCGCACCGGCGAGTGAGTCGGCGTAGGAGTTTCTCGCGGTTTTTTCTTATCGCAGATCATGCAAATCAATAGAATATGCTCCGAACGGTCGCTTGATGATTGCGGGTCGCCCACTCGGACGTGAATGCGAATTCAAAGCCCGCCAGCCCAGAGGTGTTCATGGAACCGAATGAACCGAGAGTCAAGATCGAGCATGGAACGGAGTTCAGCATCGCCACGTTTCTCGACGAGAACATCCTGGAGGACGCGCAGATCAAGAAACTCGAGCAGGCGCTGCTTCCGGCCGTCAAGAAGAACGAGGAGAGAAAGCTCATTCTGAATTTCGAGAACGTGCGCTTCATGTCCTCGGCATTCCTGGGGCTTCTGGTCAAGATCCACAAGCGCGTGATCGAAGCGGGAGGACATTTGCAGCTCTACAATCTCGACCCCAAGATCTACAAGGTCTTCGAAATCACCCAACTGACGAAGGTCTTCGACATCGTGTTGGGAGAGGGTTGATTGCGGGGATGTTCGGCGGAGCGCTCCGGTACTCCGTTTGCCTCCTGGGACGACGCGGCAGCCAAGCGCGCGCAAGAAATCAGCCGGCCCTACGTGCGCCGGCTGATTATCATTGACATCACTTCATTCGTTCGAGCCTGTGCGTTTTGCAGGCTCAGGGTTCGTTCGGTTCGTTGATGTCGGCGTCGACGTTGCCTTTGCCGCCCATGCCGATCATGTGCCTCCTGAAGATATCGGCGATCGTCTTGTCCCTACGCAGGTTGTTGCGGGCCCGCTCGGCGTCGGAGATGGGTACCAGCTCTCCGGCATTGGCCGCCACGTGCGGTGTCAGGAAGATAAGCAGTTCGGTCTTGGCTTTGTCCTTCTGGGTCCGCTTGAACAAGTTGCCCAGCAGCGGCACGTCACCCAGCAGCGGGACCTTCTTGATGGTGTCGCGAAGCTCGTCCTGGATGAGACCGCCGATGACGATGGTCTGGCCATCACGGACGGCCACCTTGGTCTGTGAAGAACGCGTCGTGAAGACCGGCAGATCGAGTTTCTCGGAGATCTGAACGCTTTCGCCACTTTGGGACGATATCTCCGGACGCACCGTCATGTTGACCAATCCATCGGGATTGATCGAAGGTGTGACCTCCAAGATGATGCCGATGTCCCGGTATTCAGTGGTGGTCTGCGTTCCTACGTTGGATGTAGTTTCGCCCGTGGCGAACGGCACCTGCGAGCCGACTGTGATCGTTGCGGATTGATTGTTGCTGGTCAGGATGTACGGACGCGACAGGATGTGCAGTTTGCCGGCCTCCTGCAAGCCGTGCAGCGTGATGTCGAGATCGCCCGAGATATTGTTCACGAACAATCCCTGCAACGGTTCTCCGAAGATCGTGCTGGTCTGCGTACTGCTGCCGTCACTGCGCAGATTCAGCATGGAAAACTCCGTGCCGAAGTCCACATTATCGCTGTACGTGATCTCGGCAAACAGGCACTTGATCAGCACTTGGCCGACCGGCTTGTCCAGCTCGTCGAGGATGGGTTTGATCTTGTCATAGTTCTTGGTCGAGGTCAGCACGAGCAGCGAATTGGTCTCGGTATCGGCCTCGAAGTAGGTCTCTTCGGACAGATCGCTGCTGCTGGAGCTTGAAGTCTGCGCACCGCCCGTAGTCCGGCCGGTCGCGCCCTGAAACTGTTGCCCGGTTCGGCCGGTGCTCTGCTGGTTCAGCGCCTGCATTTCCTGGAACATGTTGTTCAGGATGGTCATGAGGTTGCTGGCGGTGGCGTTCTTGAGCGCATAGACGAAGATCTGCCGCTCCTGCTCCGGATTCTCGTCGAGGTCCTTGATGACCTGGGCGATGATCTCCATCGTATCAGGCGGACCCGTGACGACCACAGAGTTGGTACGGGAATCGGCCGAAGCGACCACTGTCACGTCTGATGTCGTGCCGGTGGTCTGGGTCTGCTGCTGGCCGCCGCCGCGGCCTCCTCTGCCGAATGTGACCTGTTGGTTCTGCTGGCCCGTGCGGCTCGACCGCGACGATGAAGAGGTGCGGCCGCTTCCAAAGACCTCGTTGATCAGCGACGCGGTGTTGTCGGCATCGGCATACTCCAGGTGGAAGACCTTGACGTCCGCCAGATTGGGGATTTGAGAGTCCAGGTTCTTTATGACTTCGGCTACGACGTCCAGGAGGGCACCTGGGCCGGTCACGACGACGGTGTTGGTTTGACTGTCGGCTGCGGCGGTGACCTTGAGCGCACTGCTGTCCGACTCTTGCTGCTGCTGCTGCGGTCCAAAGCCACCCCGGCCTCCCCGCCCGCCTCGTTGGAAGGAGGCAGCGGGTCCCTGGTTCTGCTGGTTGTTGCTCCCACCGAATAGTTGGTTGATGACGTCCGCCACGTTCAACGCGTCGGCATAGCGCAATTGGAACACCCTGACGTCGGCGATTTCAGTGGTCCGATTGTCCAGGGCTGTGATGACTTGCTTAACGAGTACCATGGCTTCGGCCGGGCCTCTGACGACGACCGAATTCGTCCGGCTATCGGCGGCGGCTACCACTTGTACGTTGACAGATCCTCCGCCGGTGGCTCCACCGGCACTGTCACTGGCACTGGCACCGTCGCCTCCGCCGCCTCGGCCTCCACGCCCGCCGCGGTTCATCATCATCTGCATCGGGTCGAAGTTGCGGCCCTGTCGGTTGCGGCTGGATGATGCGTCCTGCTGGAAGATGCTGTTGATCAGATTGGCTGCACTCGTCGCGTCGGCATTGATGAGGCGGAAGACTTGGATCTCCGCGACGGTGGCCATGTACGTGTCCAGCGCCCGGATGATTTCCATCAGGCGTTTGATGTTGGCCGTGGTGTCGGTGATGATCAGCGCGTTGCTGGCCTCGTTGGCCTCCAGAGTGGCATACTCCGGAATCAGAGGCAAGAGATTCTGCTTCAGTGCCGCAGCGGTCACATGACCGACTGGAATAACGTAGGTGACCAGATCGTCACCGGCGGTGACGGCGTCCGGATCTCGTCCGGAAAAGACGGGGATGTTGGCTACCTTGGCGTTCTGAAGCGTGTAGAGCTTCAGCGTCTTCCCGGTGCGCACGGTTGTCAGGTCCTTTTCCTTCAGGACCGAGTTGATCAAAATGATGGCCTCGTCCACGGTGATCGGCTGTCGGCTGATCACCGTCATGCGACCATCAAGTGACTCGGTGGAGACAATGATCAATCCCGCTGTTTCCGATAGGTAATCCAGCACCGCCTTCACGGGAGCGTCCTGAAAATTGAGCATGATCTTGAGTTTGCCGGTCTCGTTATTGCCGTTGATGTGAGGCAT
>CAZGRF010000099.1:0-2011 GCA_964527825.1 uncultured Pirellulales bacterium | reverse complement strand
GATGAGGGACTGCTGGTCTGCCTGAATGAGGGCGAGTAAGTCCGCGGCGACCACTGGGCCACATCGTCAAGGCTCAGCGCGCCTTGCCCCCCCTCAAGATCCTGTCCAAACGCAACGGTGATCGTGCGGTCCTCGAATTGGTACTCGATCGAGTCGAGAGTCAGCGACTTGACGGTCCCGCGGGCCACCTTGTCACCCTCGCGGAGCTGAAGGACGCCGCCTTGCCGGTTGTCCTGGAGGAACGCGATGAACGTATCGTTCTCGCGGACGATGCCCCGGAGAATGTAGTAGGATTCGGGATTGGGCTGGCGGACCACAGGCGCCGGACCCGGGTCCGCACGCGGTAGGCGACGGTTCCGCGAGAACATGTTGCGCTCGGTAATGATCCTGTACGCGGACGATATATCTCGCGACTCCTTCGCAGACTCACTGGTAACCTCGCTTGCAGCCTCGGTCGCAGGTTCATTTGTGACCCCATTCGCATCCTGACCGAATCCGGTCGTGGGTCCTATCACAATCACGAGGCTGGCGAGGGCCGCCCACGTCGTACACGTCATCAAGCTCTTATATGTCTTCTTCATTGTTCGCCTCGGGCGTTCTCTGCTCCGGTTGTTGCGTCTGGGCGCCGAGATAGAGCACCGACAGATGGAGTTGCAGCGACATGCTCTCGCCGGAGTCGCTGCTCGACCCTATCTGCATGTCCTTGATCTTCACGGGAAGCGCCGCCGTTTCGATTCGCCAGAGGAACTGCGCCACCGCGTCGAGCGCCCCTTTGCCGGCGACGGTAAAGACTGTCTCCTGCATTCCCTTCTCACTGGCCCCTCGGTCGGGCTTGATCGACGACAGCGACAGCCGGGCGCGGTTCGACCACTGAGTGAGGGCGCTGCTGACTCGGCTCTCGACCTCACTGGCGCTCCGCGGGCCGTCGGACATCTGCGTCTTCCACGTGCCCTGCTTACGCCGCTGGTTTTCCAGCAGTAGGTTGGCCTCTTCGAGGTCGCCTCGAAGCTGGGTGCGTTGGGTCTCCATGTCGGTCAGCTTGGTTTGCACGGGATCGTAGACAAATTCGACTGCGACCAGAAGCCCCACGCAGACCAGCGTGACCATCAGGATTATCCGCTCTCGTTTTGACAACACCATATTATCTCACGCCTTGGAATTTGAACGTCACTGCAAATTCTTTCTCTCGGGAACTGCCCCCGGCATCACGTAGGTACATCATCGTGACGTTGGAGAAGGCCTCGCTTTCTTTGATCTTGTTCAGCACGTCGTAGAAACTCTGTTCATCGACCGCCTTGCCCACCAGAGATCCCTGCGCTGTCTCACTCAACGCCAGACTGGTGGCCCAGATGCTCCCCCGCTGAGGGAACGCGTCGGTCAACTGGCGTAGACAGTCGAGGAATACTGGTTTCTGAGAGGTCCAACTGTTGGCGTACGACATGCGCTGCATCATTTCCCGGGCCGCTTCGACGTCGTCACTCATGGCCTCCAATTGCTGGCTGTACATGGCGATGTCGGAGCGCTTGATTTGCCAGTCGGCCACCACGGCGCCGACGAGCGCGACAGCTACGATCCCGGCCACGGCGGCCCAGGTCGTGACGCGTTTGCGACTCGACGTCTTCTTGCGGCCGATGCGCGGATTCAGAAAATCGACCGCGGGCTTTTCTGCTCCCACGCCGGTTATCGCCACCGCGGCCGCCGCGATCGACTGGGTGTCTTCCGGACCTCCACTCAGATTGACCCGCTCGGACAGCAGCCCGGCCCGCCCGTCGCTGACGGTGATATGCGGCTTCAACTGCATGTTGAGCCGGTCGATCAGCCCGTCGGACCGACCGTCGGCGTCGTACACGGTGACTTGATGCGGCGGAGCCTGATCTTGTCCGCCTGCCAGCAGGATCAATCGCTGGATCGCCAAGGTGAGCAGTTCCGCCCGGTCGGACGGCATCGCATCCGCGCCGGCCATTGGCACGTGCTTGATGGATCGCAACCGGCCGTTCGCCTGGCTCCAGAA
>CAZGRF010000098.1:0-10900 GCA_964527825.1 uncultured Pirellulales bacterium | reverse complement strand
CTGCTCCAACGCTGAAGGCCAGCCCGACCGCCAGAGTCTTGGCCCGCTGGATATTATCCTCCACGTCCAGGTATCCGACTTCGATGTTCTCGTACGAAGCGACACACGTGGAAGTGGCAAGGCGCGCGCCGGTTTTTCGGGAGACGATCGCCACGCGGAGTTGAAGGTTACGGTGTCCCTGCCGTGGCAGCACGAACCATTCAGGCCAGACTTGGGCCGCCAAGGTCCAGTCCTCCAAGACAGTGGTACGACGACAGAGCCTGCCCATGTCGGTCTGAAAGGCGAAGTGCGAAGAGGTCTGAATCGGGCCCTGCTTGGGTCGGTTCAGCACGGGCATCGGTTGGGCCGGATCGTCCGTGATGTCATGGAGAGATATCTCCACGTAGACCTCGTGCCCGTCGTCGGGCGACTCGATCGTCCCGCAGAGGTCAACGATCAGCACAGAGCGCCACGAATCACCGTCCGGCTCTCGGCCGATCCGCACGCGGCAGTTCAGTGCGGCCATGTCAACAGCCTTGCATGCGTCGTTGTGGGCTGCCAAGTCGCGCTGCGCTACGCTGGGGGGCTTGACCCGGCTGAGGCATCTGCGGAGCCGGAGCGTCTTGATGAGGTGCCACAGGCGTACTACCGCCGATCGAACGTACAACGTTAGCACACGCACAACCGGGGGAACGCGGATGACTAAGCCACGGACGAAGTCAAGTGGCCGGCGTGGCTGGGCAGAATCGGCTGGTGAGGTGCGGCGGTGACGCGCACCGATGAAGATGCCACCGACAACGCCGGCCGTCATGGCCGCAATTGGAACCAGGATTCTGAGCATCGTTCCGTGTCCCGGGCGTCACTGCACCTTGAAGGGTTCCAGTTCCCTGGCATTCTCTTCCGCACTGCTGCCGGACACATCTCCGTTGTCGTTCAGCGACAGGTCTACTTCCAATGTCCTGCCCGATTCGACATCCTCGAACATGCAGTGCATGCGTTGGTTGAGATCGTAGCTGTAGGTTACCTTGATTGGGCGTTCGGCCGGCCGGTCCGGCGGCAGATCGAAGCTCCGTGTAGCGATGGTGTTGACGTAGGCCGGATCGGAGTCCTCCCCTTGCGTGACGGTTACCTCTACGCGTTTCTGGCCCTCTGAGACCGTATAGAAGACCTGGGAAGCCTCGCAAGGCAGAGGGGTGTTTTTCTGGAGGATGATCTTGTTCTGCACGACACGCCGGCCCGTCTCTTTGTCGATCGGGGCGCAAATCGTCCCGTAGCTGTGGTTGCAGACGTCGGTCAGGTTTACGTCCTTCAGGCCCGTCCGAATGCCCGCGCTGACCGCGTCCGGGTTCTCACGAGCCATGGTGAGGCCCGCGTGCAGGGCCGCACCCAAGGCGACACACTCGTCTACGTTCACGGCGTTCTCCGGCGGAGAGCCAAATATCTCTTCGAGATGAGCGCGGACCACCGGTACCCGGGTGCTCCCGCCGACCAGCAGGACGGTGTCCACCTCGGAGGGCTTGACGCCCGCCTCGTCCAGAGCAACTTCCACGAGCATATCCGTGCGTGCCACCAACGGCGCGATGCTCTCTTCGAACATCTCGCGGGTTATCTCCGCGCGCATGCTCCCGCTGGGACCATAGAGCATGGTCTTGGCCACCGGCCGCCGGGAGAGCGTCTTCTTGATGTCCTCGGCCTCGTCCTCATACCGGGCCCGTTCCTCGTCGGATGTGATGAGATCTGCTCCGAACTTGTCGCGGTAGAGCTTCTGGATGATTTCGAGCACCTTGTTGTCGAAATCGACGCCGCCAAGGGCATGATCGCCCTGGGAGCAGATGATCTCCATGTTGGTGCCTTTGACATCCATCAGCGTGACATCGAACGTGCCCCCGCCGAGATCGTAGACGAGGACGCGCCCCGAGACCTCACGTGTCATCGCATAGTACAAGGCCGCCGCAACGGGTTCATTGACGATTGCGATTACGTTGAGCCCGACGGCAGTGCCTGCATCCATGGTGGCCTTGCGACGCACCTCATCGAAGTGAGCCGGGACGGAAATCACGGCGTCACGAATCTCGCCGTGCTCGACGGCGCAATCCTGTTTGAGTTTCTTGAGGATCAATGCGGATAGTTCCACAGGCGTCCAGTCTTTGCCGTCGATGTTCACCCTGTATTCGGCGTCGCCCATGTGCCGTTTGATCCACCGAACGGAACGCGACGGATTCAGATGCCGTGAATTGATGGCTTCGATGCCGACCCGGATAAGCTCGGGATTCTCCTCGTCGAAGAAAATGGCCGAGGGTGTCAGCCTCTCCCCATCTGCGTTCGGAACGATCTCAGGTTTGCCGATGGCATTGAGGATCGCCAGAGCGGAGAACGTCGTTCCGAGATCTATGCCGACGATATTACCCATGGTTCGCTCCTATGTACAACTGTGTCTTGCAGAGTCCCTCGTAGCATCTAACCGAACAGCTTGACTTGCGCCGTCCTGACAACCTTGTAGCAGTCGTCGTCCGCGACGTATCGGTAACCGGGGCGTATGACCCTGGCAATCTTGCCTGCTTGGTCGGTCTTCTTGGCCGGCTGTTTTTCCTTGACGGCTTCCGCGAATTTCTCCTGCCCGCGAAACTCGCCGCCGATCTCGGGTCGGAACTGTTCGACCCCGCTGGATTCAAGGGCAAAGAGCAGTTCATCCCGGACCTCTTCGAGCTGCGTCACGCTGCCGTTGCCGCTGGCCAGTTTGCCGATCCGACTCTCGACGTTGTCGATACAGCGAATCACCCGCAGGCAGAAGGTCCGGATGATGGTCCAGTCATAGCCATCCTGCAACTTCTCGACGCGATCCTGCTGGCATGCAGCGTAGTCGCGGATGGCCGAGACTTGCTGTGTCAGCTCCCTGAGTGTTGCGTTGATGGGCTCGGCTTGGTCTTGATCTTTTCGCTGAGCGCCTTGTTTGAACTGCGCAATCTGCTTCTGAAGGTCATCGGCTCGTTCTTCGAGCGTGTGGTCGGGCTTCTCGCCGACCTCTTCGGTATCCAGGACCGCAATTTGGGGCCGAATAGCGAGCCGCCGTCTTTGAGGAGGGAGGACACCTGCCTCATCCGACAAGTTTCGCGCGGCCCATTGTGTCTGCGGCGTCCATCCTGCGTCAGGGACTGGCTCGTCCGAGAGCAGGACGGCCACAGGGTCTTGCTCAATGGCGGTTTCCATTTCTGTAGATGGATTCCCGGACGGCACGTCGTGACGGAGTCGGTAGGGCATAACGTGTTGCTCATTGCCATCCCTGGCAGTCACGGCGGATAGCTGCTGGGCCGTTTCCGCCGGAAGCTTCTTCCTCTGTCTTTGGTGCAGTTGACTCTCGACGTTCCCCTGCTCCGGTGGGGGCTCCTCGTGAGGAATATCGGTCAGTTCTGTCTCCTGTGGTCCCGTGGCTTCGCTCTGCGATCGACGTCCCGCCAGAGATCGGAACGCTCCGGTGATCGATTCAAGGACCCAGATCAGGACACACGCCGCGAAGAGTGTCCCACCGATCGACAGGCACACCGTGGAGGCGGTCTGTGCGATTTGCTCGTGCTCTTTCTGCTTCTTGTACCGCGTGACCTTTTCCTCCCAGTTAGCGCCATAGAGGAAATCGGCGATATCGCCAGCGCCTATGTCACCGGCGGCCAGCCTGTCAATGTCGCGCCGCAGCCGCGCCTGCTGCTCGTCGGCAAGCTGGTCTTGGGTTTTGTCCTGCTGGTCCTTGTCCAGGTTGAGGACAAGCTGGTCCCGCTGCTCGGGCGTCAGTTCGTACCATCGGCCGTAGCTGTCCAGGTACTCCTCGGGCTGCAGCGAGTGCTTCAAGGCACTTGCATTGGCCTCGTGCTGCTCTTTGCGGATCTGACTGCGGACCCATGCGAGAGCGAGACCTCCAACCAGCAGCAGCGTCAGACCAAGAATCGCACACTTCTTGAGCATGGTTTAAGTCACTTCATATCGACAGAGGGTGAAGCCCTTTCACCCATTCTTTCGGCTCGCGCCGGGGGCTAGTTCAGCACGGTTTCGGCCCCCACCCAAATGGGCACCGTGCAGCGCCGGGGTGCCTGGACGCTGTCGCCGGCCATCCATTTGGCTGGAAGTACCTTACAGACCGGTGCGGGCGCGAATACGCCGTGTTGGCCGTCTACCAAAATATAGGAAACATCGACAGCAGCCCCAAGAAGACGACTGGACGAGACCTGACGTGCCAGGAGCGCCAGACAAGGCGCGTCCGATAAGAGCACGTATGCACGCGTCGACTTGACGACCTGGATACAGCGTGTGGTGCGAGTGGGGCGCGGCCTGGATGAAGCGGTCTACGCGTCGAAGACCTCTTGCGCCAAGTCTTCCCCCACCTGATGGGCGTAGTACTGTCTCATAAGTTTCTCGCCGCGTGTGCTCATCCGATCGAGCGAGGAGAACAGCCCGGTCCGGGTTAGCAGAACGATGGCAAGGCACGCCGCGAGATTGGCGAGGTGGTGACGGTATCTCCCGGACCGTTCGATGAACGATGGTTCCGGCCGCGCATCTTCGAGCGCGCGACTCTGCGGCGCCTCCCGCAGTGAGTGCTTGAGCATTCCAATGGCATGCGCATTGGCTCGCTTGAGCAAGTCGAGCTGATGGGGCTGAGACTTGACGATAGACAAAGCCAGTTCCACCGTGCTCACGGCTGCGATCCGCTCGCGACACTTGGGACATGCGGCGGCGTGGCGCCGGACCCAGACTGCTTCCGGGCCCAGTCGCCGACTGAGGGAGGCGGCCAGCCATCGACGGATGCGTCTGCAAGGGCGCCCGTGCGAGGCGCTGCCTGTATCGGATAACGGCTTGTCTTTACCGGTCAGAGGCTTCATCGTTCGTCCTTTTCACTCATCCAGGCCGCCAGCAATTGTATGGCCTTGCAGCGATAGACACGGGCCGTGCCCACCGAAATCCCCATGATGCGCGCCACCTCGGCGTACGACAGCTCGCCGAGGTCGCGGAGAGTCACGACACCGCGCAGATGTTCCGGCAGCTCGGTGATGTATCGTCGCAGGCTCTCGGCCAAGTGCCGCATGTCAAAGTCAGCTTCCATCGTCTCGCGGCGTCCGCACAGACTCCCCATGCCCGAGAGGGCCTTGCCTTCGGTCGTTCTCCGACGCAGCATCGTGATCGCCGTGTTGCTCGCCGCCCGGAACAGATACGCCTTCACGTGCCTGGGTTTGCGCCCACCGTCGGGATGCGCCAGGCGCAGGAACGTGGTCTGGTACGCGTCGCAGACATCCTGCTCGTTGCCGAGAATCCGCCAGAGCATCGTCACCAGTTCGGGGCCGTACTTCTGCATCGCGGCGAGGACCCACCGCTGGCTGCCATCCACAGCGTCACAGCCGGTCAAATCCCAGAAAAGCTCGTAGCTGACGGCCCTGCCGAACATAAGCGTTTGTTCCGTACTGTCCTAATGCTCCGCCTGATAAGACGTGTTGTGTACCCCTATGTTAACACAAAAAGGCGGAGCGACAAAAAAGTTTCTTCCGGTTAACAACGACCGATTATGCGCGTCTTAACGGTGGTACCGGGCCGCAAGTCGGCGACAGGCTCAGGGAATCGCGATGCAGAAGCGTGTGATGGAAATGACCAGAGAAGACCCAGTCAAGCATGAAGCAGACGCTCAGGATGTTGTTGGCCTTGTCGATGACCTTCTGAGGCAGGCGGTTGGGGCGGGCGCCAGCGATATCCATTTTGAGCCCGGGGCGAGGGAATTGACGGTCAAGTTCCGCCTGGATGGCGTACTCAACTCCGTTGAGCGTCTTCCCGCGGCCATAGCGGACAATGTCGTCGCCAGGCTCAAGGTGCTGGGCGGCCTATTGACGTACCGCAACGACGTGCCCCAGGAAGGGCGTTTGGAGATTGCGGGCGGTGCGCTGGATGGGGTCATGGACGTTCGCATGGCTGTCTTTCCCACGATTTACGGCCAGCGGGTCGTTGTGCGGTTATTCTACAGACAGGAGGGGCTTCTGGAGCTGAGCCAGCTCGGACTGGCTCGGGAAATCGAAAGCTCTCTCAGGGCCATTGCGTCGCAGAACCAGGGGATTCTGCTGGTCACCGGTCCGGCCGGCAGCGGCAAGAGCACGACACTAGCCGCCATTCTGCGCCACATCGTCCGGACCTTCCCAGGCAGAAGCATTGTGACGCTCGAAGACCCGGTGGAGATCCGCATCGACGGTGCCACGCAGGTGCCGATCACGCCGCACGGACAGATGACGTTCCCCACGGCCTTGCGGTCGCTCCTGAGGCAGGACCCGCAGGTGCTCATGATCGGCGAGATTCGCGATGCCGAGACGGCCAGGATAGTTATCGAAGCGGGGCTAACCGGACACCTGTTGATGAGCACGATGCACAGCGGCACGCCGACCGGGGCCCTGCTACGGCTGCTGGAGATGGGGATCGAGCCTTACCAGGTAACCTCAAGTATCTCGGCTATCATCAGTCAAAGGCTAGTCCGGAAGCTCTGTGAGAAATGCCGCAAGCAAGGTGAGGACGGGCAATTCGAGCCGACCGGCTGTGAGGCATGTCTCGGCACGGGTTTCAAAGGGCGTGTCTTGATAGCCGAGATGGTTCAACTCGGCACTGACCTGCGTAAGGCAATCCTGGCGAAGGCCGATCTCGAAGAACTGGAGGCGTTGCTGGAGCAGAAGGGCCACGTGCCGATTCTGGCCGACGGCAGGCGACTGGTTGAGGCGGGAACTACCACGCAGGCGGAACTGAACAAGGCCTGCGGCATCGCCCCGGAGGCCACATTTCCGGGTGCCTAGCGAAAGGAGGCTCGAAGTCGAGGGCCACACGTGATGCTCAAAGGAAGTAGACATCTTGCCTTGGCAACAGTCACGCTGCTGGCCGTGACGCCGTACGCTTTGCACGCCCAGCCCACGCAAGAGACAGAGTTGGAGATCCTGAGCGTCCGGTTCGAGCCGCTCCGGCAAGGCAAGAACGTTGTGCGCATCGAGGTCAAGAACGCCTCCGAGCAGGATCAGGTCTTTCGGACCCACATCTACACGCGGTCTCCGGACTACGGCCGCAGTGGTGTGGGATGGGGGACAGGCTTCTTTGAAACGATACCCGCGAGCGAGACGAAATGGACGCGGCTTGTGTTCAAGGTTCAGGGGCCGGTGACGGAATCGACCTACGTTCGGCTGACCTTCAGCAATCCGGGGTCACAGGAAGGTTTCGACGAGGATGCCTGGGAAAAGGACCAGGGGTGGAACAAATGGTTCAAGAGAACCGAGTATCAGGCCCGCGATCTGGAATGGGCCCGAGAGGATTCTGAGGAGAGCCAGCCAGCCACGGCCGAACAGACGGACGTGATTATCGCGGTCTTTCGTCGAATTCAGGCGAGTATTGCAGCGAAGGACTATACCCAGGCGTGGCAGCTCTTCTCACAGGACTATCAACGAGCAGAATTCCAGTCGGTAGAGAGCGACCGTTTCACTAAGGTCATGGAGCCCGAGCGTCCTATTGACGCTGCACTCAGTTGGGCAAGAAGCTCGTTCCTTGATCTGCAGCCTGTAAGCGTGATGCGTAGGAACGACAAATTCGTACTCCTGGCTGAGACGGACGGCCAGACGTGGACGCTCGATTTCGCGGACGAGGACGGGCAATGGAAGCTGGATTGGCTTGCCGGTCATACGCCGCTGTTCCTGAAGTGGCAGAACTGGGAAGAACATGTGTTGCCCAAGATGGAGAAGCGCGGCACAGAGCATTTCGATGTGCACTTTTTCAAAGGCTCCACGGCGGAGCGGGAGATTGAACGACTCGCCCAGGAGAAGGAAAAGGGCTACCGAGAGATATGCGGCTTTCTCGGCGACGACCCTCAAATGCGAATCCGTCTGGTCCTCTTCGAAGACATGAGGACCAAGCATTGGGAGACCGGCCATCAGGGGATGGGCTGGGCTTATGGCAACACCATTGTCGAAGTCTACAATGAGACCGAGAGACTCGATCCTTTCCATGAAACGGCCCACGTCCTTATGGGGCCTGTCGGCAGCCCACCGGCCCTGTTCAACGAGGGCTTTGCGGTCTACATGTCGCAGCGCCTCGGCGCCCATGCGCTGGAGGACCTTGGCGGAGGGACGGCAACGATCGACGAGCGCGCCAGAGAGCTGAGGGCCAAGGGCGAATGGATAGAGCTCCGGGAGTTGATGACATACACGGAGATCGGCTCGGCCGAGAGCAGGCCGCCGATTGCCTACGCCGAGGCTGCCTCCTTCGTCGGGTTCCTGATCGACACTTACGACAAGGAGAGATTCCTCCAGGCCTATAAGACGCTCAAGAACTCGAGCCAGCCTGACGTGCAGGAACAGAATGCCCGCGCGTTGTCCGCCGTCTACGGGCAGTCTCTCGAGCAGCTCCGGGACGCGTGGGAGGCCACTCTTAGACGGCCGGCAACACTGGCAAACGTCCCCGCTCCAGCAAGCGCGAGCACCGCAGGCCGGGAAGGCGAGACGAAGGAGGTCGAGGGGACCCAGAGACTGACGCTGTATCCGGCCGGGGACGCCGAAGTCGGGAGGGCCATTCGACTCCTTCCCGGACCGCAGGAGACGAGCGCCGGAGACGCGTTCACCTTTTACCAGAAGGCGATAGAGTCTTTGCCGAGCGACCTGGACTGGCAGAGGATTGGGGGGTGGCGCGGGGTCGCATTGGAGGAATTGCCATTGGACGAGGTCGGGTCGACGCTTCGGCGGTGTGACCTGGCCCTGGAGTTGCTGGAGCGCGGCAGCACCTGTGAACGCTGTGATTGGCCCGTGAGCTATGAGGACGAAGTCCCTCCGGAGTTGCGCGCGTGCCGGGAACTGTCGATGCTCGTTGCATTGAAGGCGCGCTACCACATGGCTCGCGGTGAGCAGAGAGAGTGTGCACGGACGCTGCGGACAGGCTTCTCGCTGGTCCGACACTTGGCCACGGGCCCGACGCTCCTGCATCTGATCATTGGCGCAGGCGTCAGCGGGCTGATGTGCCTGGAAGTCGAGTCGTTCATCGAGCAACCCGGAGTGCCGAGCCTGGAATCAGCGCTTCGGGCGATCCCGAAGCCTTTGTCTGACGAGACGCACTCGGAGATTTACGGCTTGGACGAGGCGGGGCAAGACCGCGTCCGGACTTTGCTGAGGCGGGCCAATCGTCATATCATCGTCTTGCAGTACATCGAGGCGCTGCGGTTGCACGCCACCCGAGCCGGCCAGTGGCCCGAAGCTCTCGAAAAGATGCGGGTAGACCTGCCTGATGATCCGGTCACGGGCAGGCCGTTCACATACAGACGCCTCACCGAAACGAAAGCGGTTCTTGAAGGGCCGTTGCCGGAAGGGGGCGATGCGAAGGACATTATCCGGTACGAACTCGACTTGGCGAGGAAATCATAAGATGACAAAGCGAGGACCATGCTTGCTTCGGCGTACCTGTACTTGGGCTATCATAGGGGAATCATCAGTGTGCTCTGCATGATCTTGCAGTAAGGAAGGAGAAATGGCGACATTCCAATACAATGCATTGACGTCGGCCGGGAGGCTCATGAAGGGGACGATAGAAGCCGGCTCCTCCGAGGATGCAAAGCATGTTCTCGGGGAGATGGGCCTGACCGTCAACTCGCTCGACAAAGCTGCAGTCGAGCGACCCAAGACCACTGTCGGGCGCAATGAGTTTCTACTGTTCAATCAGCAACTGGCCTCCATCACTAAAGCGGGCATTCCGCTGGAACGAGGGCTGCGGGAGCTGGCCCAGGATGTCAACTCGAAGTCGATGCGCAGGCTGATCGACGACATCGCCGGCGAGCTCGAGGCCGGGGTGAGCATCGAAGAGGCTTTTCAGAAGCGAGAGAAGCACTTTCCGCCGCTCTACGGGCGGATTCTCAAGGCAGGCGTCGAGACGGGCCGGCTCAGCGAAATGCTGACCAGTCTCAACCGCCATCTGGAATTGGCGGGCCACACGCGGCGCATCATCTTCGAGGCCGTCAGCTACCCTGCAGTCATCTTCGTTCTGGCTTCCATCATCATCAGTCTGGTTTTCATGTTCATTATCCCACAGTTCCGTTCCGTTCTCCAGGAAATGGTCGGGGGCCAGCTCAATCCCGTCACGACGGCGGTGCTGGCTCTGGCGCGGAACATCATTCCTTTCTGGATCGGCGTGGCCGGCCTGGTGGTGTTGGTGGTCGCGATCTTCAGCGTGCTGTCATCCTCTCCCGGCGGGCGCCGATTCAAAGAGACGCTGTTTCTCCACGTCCCGGTCATCGGCCGGCTCTATCATCACAGTGTACTGAGCCGCATGGCGGAAGCGATGGCTATGCTCGTGGGGGCCGGATGCGATATGCCCGACTGCCTGCGGCTTGGCGCGGTCGCGGCCGGCAGCGAGAAGCTTGTCCTCGACAGCGAACAGGTGGCGCAGCAGATTGAACAGGGCCGCAACGTTTTGGAGGCCGGTCAGAGGGCGGGAATGGTGCCCAGGCTGTTTCTGTACTCTGTCCAGCTCGGTGCCCAACGCAACGAACTGCAGGACAATCTCTACAGTCTCGGAGACATGTACGCCGACCAAGCTCGCACCGGGCAGTCGCGTCTGCAGAGTGTCTTGCTTCCGATCATGCTCATGGTCGTGGGTGGATTCCTGGCTATGGCGATTCTGGCCATCTTCCTGCCCATGATTCAGGTCATCACGAGTCTGTCTGCCGCAAGCTAAGGAAGGGGACCATGTCTGATACCATCACGGCCGTTGCCATCATTCTCGTGGTCGTTTATGCCGTGCTGGGGTATCTCAAGCCCGGCATTGCCTTAGTGACCGTACCGTTTGTGGCCTTTGCCGTTGGCTATGCCGCGGTCGCATGGGACAGGGTGGAGAACCTCCTGCTTGTGCCCGTTCTGCTCCTGGTGACGCTGATCGTCATAGCGACCTC
>CAZGRF010000097.1:0-10923 GCA_964527825.1 uncultured Pirellulales bacterium | reverse complement strand
AACGCTCACCGGTTGGTCGACATCTACGGCAAAGGCAATACGGGCCCGTTTCGCGAGGGGCTCTATGTGCTCTGCGACACGTGCGAGCAGAAGAGATCTGGTGGGGCCAAGACCGGCATGCCGATTCTCTACTATCGGGCCAATCCGGAGGGGACGATGCACGACCCGAACGATCCTGACAGTCTTCACAACATTCACAACTGGAGGGATAATCTTGCGCTCCTGGAACTCGGCGTACCGGGCAGGCCGAAAGGGGTACACCCACTGGCCGATCCGAAGCGATTCTACTTGAACACGAGGGACCACGGGGTTTCTACGCAGAGCCGCCCTTACCGAGCGGATTCCTGTATTCTGATCAGCGTAGGTCGGGACGGCCTCTATGGCACGGCTGATGACATCTGCAACTTTGACTGGAAGTACCGCGAACGATGAAGGAGCCATGCTCCGGTTCCCCGGTTCTGTCCGATTCTGAGTTTGTCACCCCTGCGAAGGCAGGGGTCAAGGGGGGCTTCTGGATTCCTGCCTGCGTAGGAATGACAACGGGACTGGTGCAGCCTGTTCGAGGAATCCACCCACAGACATGAATCGCACCTCTGCTGTATGAGGATGCGTGTGCGGAATTGACATCTCGGCACCTCAGGGTTCTAATTCGCAGCAGAGTACGTTGAAGTCGAATTGTCAGGAGCAGGGTCGTGGTGCCGGAAAGCCAATGTCAGAATGCCTCGATCATCGGTGATGGCGGGATGGGGACCGTGCTGGCTATCCTGCTGTGCGAGAAGGGGATTGCCACGCGCATGTGGGGTTACGACGCCCGGCAGCTTGCCGAGATCGAACGCCGGCGCGAGAACAAGAAATTCCTATCCGGCTACAAACTGCCCGCATCCCTGATCTTTGAACCGGCCGATGCGCGAGCGATGGCCGGGGCGGACCTGATCGTCTCGGCCGTGCCGTGTCAGTACATGCGCCGGGTTTGGAATCGCCTGAAGGGTCACGTCCCCGAAGCGGTGCCCATCGTTTCAGTGGCCAAGGGTATCGAGAACGATACGCTGCTTCGTCCCAGTCAGGTCCTTGCAGACGTGCTTGGGGCGCACGTGCAACCGGCGGCCTTGAGCGGGCCGACAATTGCAGATGAGTTGGCGCGCAAGCTCCCGGCCACGGCCTGTGCGGCTGCCGCAGACGAAGCCTTGGCCCAGAGCATCCAGCGCACCTTCATATGCCCGTGGCTGCGCGTCTACACCAATCTTGACGTCGTCGGTGTGGAGTTGGCGGGCGCGATGAAGAACGTCATCGCCATCGCCGCGGGCATCATCGACGGCGTCGGCGCCGGCGACAATGCCAAGGCCGCTTTGTTGGCCCGGGGCCTGGCGGAGATTACGCGGCTCGGCTTGGCCATGGGGGCCAGCGAGCAGACCTTTGCCGGCCTGACCGGCCTGGGCGATCTCGTGACGACGTGCATCTCTCCGATGGGGAGGAATCGCTCCTTCGGCGAGCGCATCGGCAAGGGGCAGACCATGCAGCAGGCCCAGCAAGCCACCGATTCGGTCGTGGAAGGTGTTGCCACCTGCGAATCCGTCGTGGCGCTGGCCGGTCGATACAACGTCGAGATGCCCATCACGCAAGCGGTCTACGAGGTGCTCTTCGAGAACAAGCCGGTGCCGACCGCCATTGAGGACCTAATGAGCCGCGGGCTGAAGGCCGAATAGCGGTTGCCACTGGGTGTCGTGGCTTAAACGCTCGTCGCCCCCCACAGCGTCGCTTCCTTCTATAGAGCAGAATCACTCAAGACCGTTCCTGCCGCAATTTGGAAATCGCATTGATATCGCCTCTCGCCTCTACTATCGGTTTCGCGTGGCAGCCCGCGTGCCCAGCCGCACATTATCGGAGGTGTCTCTACGGCGCCTATTGCCGAGCCGAATCAGCGGAGGAATAGCGAGGGGGTTTTTGGCCCTGTGTTCTTCTGTTCATATATTTTAATGGGCGCGGCATGAGAGGCCGAAGGAGTATCGCCAAACGGTGGGATCGAAGGAGGTCGGCACGGCTGTCTGCATGGAGAGAAGGGGGCTCATGGAGAATACGGAGGCAAAGAACCGTCCTCACCGCCGGGGGTAGATACGGGCAATTCTTTTCTGAGGTGGGCTGACCGGGTATGTTTGGACTGCTGAAACGACAATCGCATCTTATCGGGGTGGACCTGGGCAACGACTGCCTGAAGCTCGCACAGTTGGCAAGCGCCAGCGACCAGACGATGTTGCTCGCCGGGCAGTATGTCAACCGTCCGGCGGATGTCACAGCGGGAACCGCACGCTGGCAACGATGGGCCGTTGAGATCATGCGTCTGGCGGCGGGCAACGGCCACTTCAAGGGCAAGGAGGTTGTAGCGGCCTTGCCGGCCAATGAGGTCTTCATCGACCACATTCGATGGCCCAAGAAATTCGACGGCAAGATTGAGGACGCTATTTTCGCCAAGATCAAACAGAAACTGCCATTCGAGCCGATTCAGAAGAACACCCTCATCAAGTACATCACCACGGAGCAGGACAACGTCATTGTGCTGGCAACGGAACGGACGATCATCGACCGGCACCTGGCCATCTACGAGCGGGCCGGTCTGGCCATCAAATCCATCGGAGTCTGGCCGGTGGCGCTGGCGAATTGCTATGCTCGCTTCTTTGGCCGACGCAAGACCGACCTGGATGCCGTCGTCATGTTGCTCGACATTCAGTCGGACTGCACGAACATGGTGATCAGCAGACACAAGAATCCGCTTTATGCCTGCTCCGTGCCCATCGGGACTAGGCAGCTTAAGGATGAGCCATACATGGGGCGCCTGGTGATGGAACTGACGGCCAATCGACGCCAATTCCTGTCGATCTACAAGAACGTCCAGATCGAGCGTCTGATCTTCCTTTCGGGGTTGGCCGTGGAGCCCGACATCTACCGGACCATTGCCAAGCAACTGGAAGTCCAGGCGCAGATGGGCGACTGTATGGCAGCCGTTGAAGTGATGGAACCGGACCGCTTCGGCCTGGATCGCAGGGACGGCAAGATCAGTTGGGCCTTGGCGTTTGGACTGAGCCTTTCCTGAACGTGGTATCCAGATGGCGGAATTCCGCGGAGACGGAGGTAGATAGAAGCCATGGCAAACATAAACTTCGTACCGGACGATTACGTTCAGAGCAACGAATCACGCCGCGCCAATCTGATGTGTCTCGTTCTCTTTTCCGTCGTGATAGCGGCCCTGGGTGGCTCTTGCGTCATGATCAAGATACGTCAGCGCGCCTGCCGTGCGGAAGAAGCCCTCGTGAACGCGAAGATGGCACGGATGAACGAAGCGATCGCGCAGTTCGAGCAACTGCAAACCAAACGCAAGGAGATGATGAAGACGGCCCTGACGACGGCGGAGTTGATCGAGCCGGTGCCGCGAAGCATCCTGCTGGCTTCTCTGACAAACAACCTGCCGACTCGGACGTCGCTGGTGAAGCTCGATCTCGTCCAGAAGGAGCCGCCCAAGACACCACGTCCCAAACCATCTCCTCAGGCCAAGTACCAGGCGGCCCAGGGGCCGAGCAACGCCGGGCCGAATGCGGCGCAATCGCCTGAGAAGCTGCTGGAAACCCACATGGAGATTGAGGGAGTAGCCCCCAGTGACGTGCAGGTTGCCGACTACATGCAACTCCTCGAACGCTCGCTTGTGCTGACCAACGTGGCGTTGATCGAATCAAAGGAAACCAAGGTTGATGGCGCGACCTTCAGGCGGTTCAAACTCAAGGCCATGCTGAGCCGGGAAATCCGTTTGACTAAAGACGACGTCGATGAAATTCGGGCCAAGGCGGAACGCTCGGTGTATCAGTTCTGATCCTGGACCGGCAGCGTGATACGAACGGCCGTGTGAAACCGGGAGTGAGACTATGACCAGTGGTATACGAAAGGCGATCTTCTTCATTCTGTTGCTAGGGGTCTCGGCCGCGGGTTACCAGTACATGGTCAAGCCGGCCAACCAGAAGCTGGCCGAAGCCAGGCAACAAGTCGATGCGAAAAGAGCCAAGCTGGCTGACTTCGAGGAAGCGACCATTGAGCCGGACGACCTGAGCCAGCAACTGGGCCAAGTCGAGGAAGCGGTTCGTTTCTTTGAAAGCAAGCTACCGCCGACCAGTGAGGTCCACAAGGTCCTGGAACAGGTCACCGTCATCGTACAGAAGCAAGGACTCGAGCCGAAGACGATCCGAACGCTCCCGGCCAAAGAAGATAACAATGGTTACGTCGAGCAGCCATTGAAGATGGAGCTGGTGGGCAACTTCAATGCGTTCTATTCGTTCTTGCTGGAGATCGAGAAGCTTCCCCGCATCATGAAGATCAGGGAACTGAAGCTGGAGAAGAACAAGAACGGGGACGGTGAAATCGCAGCCGACTTCATTGTGAGCATCTTCTTCCAAAACAAGGCGGCCTGACCGTCGCACGAATCGAGCCGCGATGCTCGTGAGAACAACCAGGGTAGGGCATTGATGGAGCCAAGCTATGTTGTCGTTTATGCGTGAACAGGGCGCAGGGGACTTGCCAGGAAGCCCGGACACGGGGTCAGGGCCGCGACACGCCGGCCGGCCCAATCAGCAAGATTCTCAGGAATACCTGACCGTAGCGGCCAACAGCAAGAATCTGCGCCGGAGCACGATTCTGGTGATGATTCTGGTCGCCATCGGCTTGGCTGGCCTGGGATACATGATACGCAAGAGTCAGCCTCAGGCGGCCGTAGCACAGCCTGTCGAAGACGAAGGCAAGATCGAGGCCGCCATCAGCCGGCTCACCGGTGTCCGGTCGGAAATGGTCAGTCGCATGGACGAGATCGTCAAGCGATTCTATGAGTTCTCGGATGTGTTCCAAGTGGAAGTGGGCGAGCTTGTGAAGAACCCGTTTGAGGTCGAGGTGTTCACAGGTGCTCTCGAAGAAGAAATCAACAAAGCCGAGGACGAAAAAGCGAAGGCGGCTCTCATTCAGCGGGAGCACCTGAAGCAGCGCGCCAGCGCTCTGAAGCTGCTCAGTGTGATGCGTTCCGACCAGGGTAATTGCTGCATGATTGATGATCGGATTCTCCAGCAGGGAGATGTCATAGAAGGCTTCACGATCACCCGGATCAGTGGTGATTCCGTCGAGCTGGCCTGTCGATCTGATGGTAGGGCAGGCGGCGCTGAGGAAGCCGACATTCTGAGAATAGAACTGAAGCTATCGCAATAATGATGCTGCGCTTTCGATCCCATTCCAAAAACGACGACGTTTCATCGAGACCCGGCCCGACGAGAGATGCTCCCGCGGCGGGCACCGTCCTCTCCTCCACAGAGGACGAGGTGCGTGGTCTTTCTGATCTGTATTCTCCGGAACCGACGAGTCAGGCGCATGTCCGCGATGTGGCGGATGTCCTGCTGGAGTTGGAGAAGGTCACTGATGAGCAGTACGGACGTCTGCGCAGGGAGCTGGCGAGCCGTCCGGGCATGGATGCCGGAACCTGGCTGCTCAAAGAGGGTTACGTCGATACAGATGATATCCTGCACGCCAGAGCCAGGCTGGGGGGACTGGAGTTTCGCCGCATCTCGTCTCAGGAGGTCGATCAGCAGGCCTTTGCAAAACTGGATGTGGACTTCATTCAACGCAGCAGCATTGTCCCGGTCGCGGTTGAGGATGATACGCTGCTGGTGGCCACCAGTGAACCGACAAATGTCTTTGCCATCGAGGACGTGAAACGGCAGGTTGGCATGGAGGTTCGCGTGGTAGTCTGCAGCCCGAGTGACATTGCCGCCGTGTGCGATTCCTTCCGCGAGGAGACCACGGAATGCGATCTTGAGGACATTATAAGTGACATGACAGAGGTCGAGGTGGTCCAGGACCAGAAGGACGATTCCGAAGACCTCGAAAAAATGGCGGGACAGTCGCCGGTCATCAAGTTCGTCAACTATCTCATCAGCAACGCGGTGCGCGAAGGTGCCAGCGACATTCACATCGAGCCCAAGGAAAAGCAGGCCCGGATTCGCTATCGCATCGATGGTGTCCTGTTCGAGGCGATGCAGGCCCCCTTGAGGATGCATCCGGCCATTGTCTCCCGCATCAAGATCATGGCGAATCTGGATATCTCCGAGCGCCGGCTGCCCCAGGACGGCAAGGTGTCGGCCATCGTTGGGGGCCGAGCGATCGACCTGCGCATATCCACGCTGCCGACGAATCGTGGCGAGAAGACGGTCATTCGCGTGCTGGACAGCAAGTCGATTGTCCGCGGGCTTGAACACGTCGGCATGGAGCCGGACGTCTGTCAGGCGTTTGCCGAGCAGGTGGCCTTGCCACACGGTATCCTGCTCGTGACCGGGCCGACGGGATCGGGCAAGAGCACCACACTGTATTCGGCATTGTGCCAAATGGATGGCCAGAGGCTGAATATCTCCACGGTGGAAGACCCCGTCGAGTATGAGCTGGATTTCTGCAACCAGGTTCATGTCCATGAGAAGGCCGGGCTCACGTTTGCGGCCGCGCTGCGAAGCCTGCTGCGACAGGACCCCGATGTCATCATGGTCGGCGAGATTCGCGACAACGAGACCGCACGTATCGCGGTGCAGGCGGCGCTCACCGGCCACCTTGTGCTCTCGACTCTGCATACGAACGACGCGGCCAGCAGCGTCACTCGGTTGGTCAACATCGGCATCGATCCCTATCTGATCGCAGCTTCGCTGAACGCGGCGGTGGCTCAGCGACTGGTCCGGAAGATCTGCTCCAAATGCAGAGAGGTTTATCAAGTCCCTGAGAACATGCGCGGATACCTGGAACGCGCGGGTGTCAATCCAAGGGAGCTTGTGCACGGAGCCGGCTGTGATGCGTGCCGGGGCTCCGGATACGTCGGGCGCGTCGGTATCTTCGAGATGCTCGTCGTGGACGACAAGATGCGGGACATCATCAACCAGGATTCGTCCGTGGCGAACATGCGACGTGCTTTCCGTGAGAGCGGCCGCGCCACGCTGTTTGACGATGGGATCAAGAAGGTGGTTAAGGGCATCACGACCATAGAAGAGGTTCTCCGTGTGACCGAAGTCTACGGACGCAGCGAAGACGAAGTGTTTGTCGAAAACTTGAACTGATCTAAACCCCCAGAGGATTTCGGACAGGATAGCGATATGGTGGACATCAAGGTCATTCTGGCGTCGGCCGTCAAGAATCAGGCGAGCGATGTGCACATCAATGTAGGCATGCCCCCGGTCCTGCGAAAGGATACCGAGCTGATCGACCTGGATGAGCCTCCCGTGACCGATGAGGAGGTCCGGGCGATGGTGCTGGCGATGGTGGGGCCGGACAAGATGAAAAAGTTCGAGGAAAACCGTGATCTGGATTTCTCGACGGAGATCCCCGGCGGAGACCGCTTCCGCGTCAACGCCCATTTCCAGCGGGACACGATCGCTATCTCGTTCCGGGTTATACCGAACCAAGTGCACTCGATTGACGACCTGCACCTGCCGGCGATTGTCAAGGAGCTAACGGACCTGCCTCGCGGGTTGGTTCTTGTGACCGGCCACACCGGCTCCGGCAAGAGCACCTCGTTGGCAGCCATGATCGGGCTGATCAACTCTCGCTACAGCAAGCGTATCATCACGCTGGAAGACCCTGTCGAATACCTGATTGCCAACGAACGCTGCATGATCGAACAGCGAGAAATCGGCTCGGATTGCCCGAATTTTGCCTCCGGGCTGCGCCACGCATTGCGTCAGGATCCCGACATCATCATGGTCGGCGAAATGCGCGATCTCGAAACGACGAGCTTCACGATCACGGCGGCCGAAACCGGCCATCTGGTGTTCAGTACCTTGCATACAATCAATGCCCCGCAGAGCATCGAGCGTATCATCGATATCTATCCCGCCGGTCAACAAAACCAGATTCGAACCATGCTGGCCAACACCTTGCAGGCAGTCATCTCTCAGACGTTGTTCAGACGCATCGATCAGCCGGGGATGGTGCCTTGCACGGAAATCCTGCTGTGCACTTCCGCCACGCGCAACTGCATTCGAGAAAACAGGATTTATGAAATCCCCAATATCATTGAGACCTCGCGCCGGCTGGGTATGCAGACCATGGACAACAGCATTGCCGAGATGTACTTCAAAGGCTTCATCGATCGAGATGAGGCGATTGTCCGTTCGAGCAATCCCGGCAAGATGGAAAAAATACTGGTCGAAGCCGGCAAGATCGACAGAGCGCCGCAGGTGGTGGCCGCGGGCGCAGACAAGTAGGTGGAGACGACATGACGGCGCAAGCAGTCCAAGAGTGCGAGAAGCGGGCGGAGGCTTCGGAGAGCTGGCAGGGTGCGACTTCATCGAGCGGCGGCGGCTGGCGCGGCTTCGGCGCCGGCGCGGGCGGTAACGCGTCGATCCTTGACAGAATGCGAGGTTTTCGGGTTGAGTTCGGCCCCAGTCGCAAGGACATTCTGCACTTCACCAGCCAATTGGCCGTGATGATTCGCGCCGGCATCAGTCTTCAGGATGCCCTGGAGGGAATCGGCGAGCAGTGCGACAATGACAAGTTCAGGGCGGTGCTGCGCGACCTGAAGCTGCGCATCGAGGAGGGCAACAGCTTCTCGCAGGCCCTCGCTGAGCATCCGCAGGTGTTCACGAACCTGTATGTGAACATGGTGGCAGCCGCGGAGGCTTCCGGCTCGCTCAGCGACATGCTGCAGAAGCTCGCCGAGTATCTGGATCAGGAAGCGGAGACCCGGTCGCAGGTCAAGGGGGCCCTGGTCTATCCGATCATCATTGCCGTCATGGCGGTCAGCGTGACCGTGTTCTTGTTGTGTTTCGTGTTGCCGCGGTTCACGCGGATCTTTGCCGGCAAGGAGCACCTGTTGCCTACCCCTACGATCCTGTTGATGGCCACCAGTGCCTTCTTGCGAACATGGTGGTATCTGATAATCCCGGCGCTTGGGGCGGCCCTCTGGGCGTTCCATTACTTCGTCGGCACGACGACGGGCCGCTTGTGGTGGGACAAGACCAAGCTGCGATTGCCGCTGATTCGCACCCTGTGCCGCAGCCTCTACATCACGCGGAGCCTGCATACGATGGGCGTGCTCACGCGCGCCGGCGTACCGATTCTGAACACGTTGTCGATCACGGCGCACATTGCCGGCAACGTGCTCTACCGAGACATGTGGCTGGGCGTCCATGAAGAGGTGCGGCAGGGAAAGAAGATCGCCGCGAGTTTGAACCATTACAAGTTGATGCCCAGCAGCGTAGTACAGATGATGCGAAGTGGCGAGGATTCCGGCAACATGGCCGAGGTCCTCAAGGACATATCGAGCTTCTATGCCCGTGAACTGAAGACCGTCATCAAGGCGGTGACTTCGATGATCGAGCCTCTGATGATCGTGGTCATGGGCGTCATGGTCGGTTTCATTGCCATGAGTATCATCCTGCCCATCTTCAAGATGTCAAACCTCGTCACGGGCAAGTAGACTCGGGCGACGACGCCCGAGGGGGTGCTGTATGTGTGCTGTAGGACGGCCCAATGGGTTCTCTCTTGTCGAAATCTTGGTAGCCACCATTCTGGTGGGACTGTCTATTACGGCCTTGGTCTTGGCCAGCAATTCGTTCACGATGGCCAACGGAGCCGGCGCGGACCTGTCAACCGCTGAGTTCCTGGTCGAACAGATCAGGGAACTGACGGCGATGACTCCGGCGGCCGACCCGGACAATCCGACGCATTTCGGGCAAGAGACTTCCGGCGAGGCCTACAATGATGTGGATGACTTCGATGGCGGCGTGTTCTCACCGCCCATCAGTGCTGACATGACGGTCCTGAATGATTTCGCGTCCTTCAGTCAGCAGGTTATCGTACAGAAGCTCAACCCCTCGAACCTGGACGAAGTCGTCGCCGACACCAGCACGAGCCCTTTCCTCAGGGTCACGGTGACGATCGTTCAAAACAACAAGCAGATCACCACGGCAAGTTGGATACGCGCAACATACTGACGCGGGCAGGTTCCAGCCGGGGCGGTAACCGGTGCCACAAGGTGGGGCGACCATGAGATGCGAAACCGGACATCACGTTCAGCCGGCAGGGCACAATGGCTTCACTATGGCCGAGTGCCTCATCGCGCTGGCTATTTCCGCGCTACTGCTCACAGCCATTGCGGTAGCCTTCAACGCCTCGTTGCACAACTACGAGGAAAATGAGGAGATGTTCCAGGCCGTCAATAGTGCCCGTCAGGCATTGGCCCGGATGACCAGCGAGATTCGCACATCGGACGGCGTGGACGCCAGCCAGCCCGAGAACCGTTGCGTGTTTCTGAGCGGAGCGGATCCGAATCAACTCATTACCTACGAGTTCCGTGACTCGACCGACCCCAACGATCCCAACACGCTTCTGCTGATACAAGATGACAATGAGTACGTCCTCTGCGGCAATGTGACCTCCGCGACGTTCAAGAAGACGCCCGCACCCAACTTGGTGGACTCCAAGAGTGTACAGATTTCACTGACTGTCCGCGTCGGGCGCGCGGAGCACACACTGGCTGCCGCGGCGGTGGTCCGGCGGGATCTGGAATTCTGACTGGCTGCCTACCTTGCCCAAAGTGGTCGTGGCAGGCGTCCAGTCTCGAGGCCGCAGGGCCAGCACATTTCCACGAACTTGGGCAGAATCTCTTGATTTTTCCTCTCTGCCGGAGCATACTTGCCATAAGTTGCTATCAAAGGGCGGTTAGCTCAGTTGGCTAGAGCGCCTGCTCGACACGCAGGAGGTCGTTGGTTCAAGTCCAATACCGCCCATTGCCGTAAGCCCTTATTTGCGAGATATTTGCGGCAAATCATCCCTGTGTCAGCCTCCTTGGCAGAAGCTGTGCTACACTTTTCACTACACTTTTGCCATGCATTTAGGAGGTAAGGACCATGCCGAGGAGCAGACCTG
>CAZGRF010000096.1:5194-10926 GCA_964527825.1 uncultured Pirellulales bacterium | reverse complement strand
ACAAGCGCGTTACCCCTTGGCCTTTTCTTCGATACGGGCCTTCGTGATGACCAACTTCTCTTTGGGCGTACCTCCAGGAGTACCGGCAGCTTCCAATTGCTTGACGACATCTTGGCCTGCCACGACTTCACCGAAAATGGTGTGCTTGCCATCCAGCCAGGGGGTTGCCTTGAACGTGATGAAGAACTGACTTCCGTCGGTATCCGGGCCCCGGTTGGCCGTGCTGAGCAGGAACGGGCGGTCGTGCTTGACGTTGGGGTCGAATTCCCCGGCGTACTCGTAGCCCGGACCGGCGGTTCCCGTGCCGAGGGGACATCCGCCCTGCGCCATGAAGTCCGGAATGACCCGATGGAACGTCGTGTTGTCGTAGAAACCCTTGTTGGTTAGATAGATCGTGCTGGTGACGTGCATCGGGGCAACATCGGGCATGAGCTTGATCGTGATCGTCCCCTTGCTGGTCTCGAGAATCCAGAAGTAGTCCTTGGTCGTGTCGAAGGTCATGAGCTCAGGCTTGGTGAGCTTCAATTTCCACGCGTTTTCGTCGCCCAGCGTGGCCTTGGCGTTTGCCTCCTGCTGGGCGCGTTGTGCTTGCAGCTTGGCGACAAGCTGCTGCTGGAACGCCATCATGATCGAGTTCTGTTCCTGCGGACTGAAAGCGCAGGGCAGTCCCGCCAGCGCCTCGCGAATGCCACGCGTCAGCATGTCGACATTCACCTCGATCCCTTGGTTCTTCAGGCTCGTGGCGAACTGCGTGCCGATAAGGTAGCTGACCTTGTCCATCTCCGTTTTGAAATCGTTGGCGTCCTCGGCAGCGACGACGACGCTGCCGGACTGCATTACCATGAGCACGCCGCAAAGCACAACCAGCCACTTTTGCCTATTCGTCAACACGATCTGTACCTCCTAATTTCCAGGTTGTTGGACGGGTTGGATTACAGCCCTTAGCATACCTCAAACCGGGTGTGGATTCAATGCTATTTGCCCAGCACCGAGACGGTCCGTTGGCATTGTGCTGCCGATGGTCCGCAATCCTTCATTCAAGCCAACGAAGACACATGACTTCCAGGTCACGGGCATCGGTCAGGCCGTCCTGATTGAAATCGCCGGGGTTGCCCTGGCCGGCGAGTCTCCACGACCCGCCCAGGATTCGCAGGTCGTTGAGGTCAACGCGGGCGTCGCCGTCGAGATCGGGCCACAGCAGGGCCCGGTCGGCCTTACCGAGAATGTCGTAGTCGGAGCCGTCTGACTCGACAGTCTCCCAGGCAGCGACAAAGGAGCCATCGGCAGCAATGGCCACATCAGGGTACCGTTGCCTGTCCCACCGGTAGCTATTGAGGCAGACCTGTCCGGCCGCGGGGCGACCTTTGGCGTCGAACCGCCGCATGAAAATATCCGTGGTCAAGTTGGGATCATCGCTCTCGGACTGCCAGACCACGACGGCCTCGTTCGCGTCGTTCATAGCCACACGCGGCCATTGCTGGGCCCCATCGCAAGCGACATTCACGAGAATCTGGCCGGATCGCGGCGCGCCGTTTGGCCCGAAGCACCGGACGTGAATATCGTCCAGGCTCGCCAGGTTCGGGTCGCCGTCCCAGGCAACGATGAAGTACCCTTCCGAGTTCATCGCGATGGAAGGGCGCGTAATAGAGCTGAAGTCGATTTCACTCACTTCAATGGTCTCGCTCAGGGCCACGCCGTCACGGTCGAATAGCCGCCCGTCCACGGACCTGTTGGTCCGATCCACCAGCCATGTCACCGCGAAGTTGCCGCCCGCGTCCATGGCCACATCCGGATATCGGCATGGCCAGGCCTCCTGAGCGATCAGAAACTCCGTTCCCTGCCTGGCACCAAGCGCGTCGAACAACTGGCCCCACGCGGAGGCAACGCCGTCTGTGTCGGCGGGTCCGACCTCCCAGACCACAACGAACGTTCCACTCATGTTGGCCGCCACACGTGGACAAGCGCACTGGCCCAAGGTGTCGACATTGACAGGCAACTCTCCGGTGAGCGGTTGTCCGTTCGGATCGAACAAGCGAGCGAAAACATCCGTCCCCGCGCGGCCGGGGCCTTGCCACACAATCATAACGCTGCCGGCAGCGCCTATTGCCACGGCCGGATCGGTCTGGTTGCCCTCGCTGGTTGTGTTGACCTGAAACTCATTGGCGTCTATGGGTTCCCCACTGTGGTCGAAGCGGCGAGCGACGATCTCATTGCTCCGGCCGCCGCTGCTGTAGTAGCTGCTCCAAACCACGACAAAATCCCCGCTGCCGGTCGTGGCGACTGAGGGATTGCACTGCGCACCGGCGACTCGGGTATTGACCTGAAATTCCTCTGCGTGCACCCGGGCGGTTGTGATAGTGAACAAAACCACCGCAATGAGATGTCTCTTATTCATCTTGCTTGTTCCTCCTCTCGCTGCGTGAATAGAAACGCTTCCACGGCAATAAGGTCCCTTTTGCTGTGTCATTGCCTCTCACGAGTCTGTCTCGCGGTCATCGCTGGGCTGACTGTGCAGCCCTTCGGATGGGCAGTGTAGCCAATGGATGGTCGTTGTCCAGAAGAAAATGACAAAATGCGAGGTGGATTTTTCAACTTCAGCGTCGGGTGGTATAATCGTACGCGTTCGTTGCAGGACCGACATCGGAGAACCCGGAATACCTTTGGAGGTCAACCAGCCATGGGAAATGTTCGCGTGCGACATATCGTGTTTGCGGTGCTGCTTGCAGCCGGCTCGGTGCTGGCTGCCGACGAGGAGCACGAAAACGGATTCGTGCCGCTGTTTCCGAAAGATGGTGTACCGAGTGGCTGGATGGTGCGCAGTTGGAGCGATGTCAACAAGCCCGTCGATCCCGGTGTGGTCTGGACAGTCAAGGACGGCATCCTGCATGGCAGCAGCGCGCGCGGGACGTGGCTGCTGAGCGAACGGCAGTATGGCGATTTCGTCCTGAAGTTCGATTTCAGACTCGGTCCGCAGGGCAACAGTGGCTGTGCACTTCGCGCACCCCTATATGGCGACCCGGCGTTCGACGGCATGGAGCTGCAGATGGCCGATCTGCGGTATAACCCCGGCGCCAAGGACTCGGAGCTGACCGGCGGCATCTATCGCGCCATCGCCCCGCGCAGACAAGTCTACAAACCGACCGAATGGAACAGCTACAGTATTACCCTCGACGGCTCTCGCCTGCATGTCACGCTCAACGGCGTGGTGATTCACGATCTGAACCTGGACGAGCAGTCGCAGGTTGCGCTTCGGCATGACGGCACACCGGCCCCGCTTGTGAAGGCCCGGCCGCACCGGGGGCACATCGGTTTTCAGGAGCTCAGTCGCGGTGGGACCCAAGTGCAGATACGCAAGGCCCGCATCAAGGTCTTGAACACACCGGATACCGCCAGGTAGAAGGCATGCGAATGTGACTATCGCCCGGGCGGCATCTGGGGCGGTTTCGTAGGCCGCGCGGCGGCCAACCGATCACAGTATCTGGCCTTCTTTCAGGATAGCCCAGACTTCGTGGGGGACGTGGGTCCCACCAATATCGACTTTTTCTATCGCGTATCCGGGCTCGCCTGCTTTGGCTCGTTTCCAGGCGTCGTAGAGATAGCCCAGATAGACGGAATCCTCCTCAGCCTTGGCAAGTTGGTGCGCGGGCTGGCGGGTCCCGTCTGCTCTCATCTCGTCGAGGATGCGCTGCCGGGCGGCCTCGACCTCCTCTGATGACGATTGCTCCATATCCAGGCCCAGTCGGGCCAGGTGCTGTTCGATCCCTTGCAGGTACTTGGCCCGGAGGTGTTTGCGGATTGCCTCACGGCCGATCTCGGCCACCTCGTCCCATCGCAGTTCGGGCAGATAGTCCTTGCACTGAAAGAACAGGCGAGTCACGCTCGTGTCCGGCAGCGATTGGCGGACAACCTCTTCGGCAGAAGCGCCGAACGTGCCCGCCAACCCCGACAGGGCTCTCAGCCATTCTTCATCGATACGATACGGCAACGGCTTGCTTTTTGGCATAGTCCAATCCCTTGACCGACTCTTTGCGCTTGTGGGTTGATTTTACTACTGCCGCGCGGGGAAGTGCAAGAGAAATCACCGGCACAGGCAGGGGGTTTTGAATGTCAGGATCCGGGCGTCGAGTCGCGAGTCTACGGCACCACCGTATCGACGGCTCGCGTGATGCGAGTGCCGGGTGTAGAACTGACTCGGCGGAGTGTGCGGCTGGCGATCGCGTGTTCAACCCATTGGACAATAGCCGGGCCATACTCGTATGAGTCGAGGCTCTGCAGGTTGTCCAGGTCGAGCGGTCCGGCGGCACCGGTGATCTTGCCGAACGTGTTGCTGCGTACCGCGTAGACCTTGCCGTTCTCGTGTTGCCAGAAACTCTTCATGACGCACCCCCGTCAAAGTATAAGAAAACCGCCTGAGCCGGGCAAAAACAGGATGACTGCCGCTCCGCCACCGCATGGATACGGCGATTTCCGCTAACACTTCGATAGGACTTGGGCGATAATAACGGTGTTCGGAGGCTACGGCGGGCTTTGGCGCGGTGGTCCGTCGCGGTGCACGGCATCTTGCCATTTCGAACCTACTCGGGGTGCGCCGTGTGCTCCCGCGCGGTCCTATCGCGCTGCGGCCGGCTGCACGCGGTGCATTGCGTGTCGCCGAATCTCGGTCTCGGCCCATTCCACCAGTCCCGCCTCGTAGCAGTACTCGTCTCCGTCGCCCAGATCGTCCCAGTCGAGCGGACCCGCGACGCCGGCAATGTGCCCAAACGTGTCATGTCGAACGGCATAGAGTTTGCCGTTTCTGTGCTGCCAGAATATCTTCATCGTTACCCCCTCATAAACCATACGAAACGCGCCCAGGAAGGGGAAATCGACAGGCGGCCGTCGGGTGAGGAATCGCCCGGGCGGAGAGGGCTTTCAGGCACTACGGGGGCCAATCGCTCGACGATTTCGACGCAGATTGCAGACCTCGCGTATTGACCGGCCCCCACATCGGCACTATCTATATGAGCGGTCGGCAGCGTACGAAACGGGCGACGCCCGTGGATGGATCGATGCGTTTGGAAGAGCAGAAGCCATCAAAGGGAACGACAACGCCACGATCAAGCTGGCCACTGGCGTTGGTGACAACGGGACGCATGACCTACTGCAGTCGATCCTCAACGGTGAGGAGAATCATGTTGACTGGATCCAGGTCCAGCTTGATCAGATTAAGCAGCTTGGCATCAAGATTGCCTCGTCGGACAAACGAGGTGACGCCTATGAAGCGGCCCGGCTCGCGTCGATTGGGTCTCTGACCCATGTGCGAGGTTGACGCGGGGGGCGCTTTCGGCGCGTGAAGCTGCGGGGAAAAGGTGGTCTGATGTGCTCGCGTGAGGCCCGCGAAATATCCGGCGTGTTTATGGCAGTGTGGGGACCGGCCCGGCGCCGGCGCACCCGCACGTGGAGGGTGGCTTGCCTTCTGCTGCTGGTATTGGCGACCGCAGCTCTCGCGCGGAGTACGGCAGACGAGGAAAGTTACGACGACATGGTCAGGCGGCGAGGCCCGGACCCTATCGACCAGATCAACGCGGCGCTCAATCGCTGGAGCAAGGTCTTCCTCGGGGTCGGTGCGGCTCTGCTGGGCATTGTCGCCCTGAAGATAATCAATCCGTTCGAGGTGTACCGCGGCACCGGTGAGAAGCTCCTCAAACGCGCCGTCAGGGGCGTCGATGAGTTGCTCAAGCGAATCCAGGAAG
>CAZGRF010000096.1:0-5094 GCA_964527825.1 uncultured Pirellulales bacterium | reverse complement strand
CTCCTCAAACGCGCCGTCAGGGGCGTCGATGAGTTGCTCAAGCGAATCCAGGAAGAGGCCGAGACCACTACGTCGGAGACGGAGGAACCTCAAACGGATGCCGGCGCCCTGGCGGGCATGGCGGAGATCGCTGAGTTCGACGAAGCCGAGCAGGTGCCATCGTATGTGCTCACGGTCAATGACCTTATGCTCGACAACATCCGCACCACCCTTAAGCGACTGCAACGCTTCAAGGAGGGCCACGCCGAGCGGTACCGTAGCTACATGTTTTCTGTGCTCAAGGGGATCAAGACCATCACGGAGCAATGCGCTCAGGCCGACGCACCATCGAGTCTGGCCGTCGACGTGAAGGAGTACTTCCAGGACGAGCAGCGTTACCGAGCCTGGGTGAAGTTGCTGCGCCGCGTCGGCCGCAAAGGAGATCACAGGGAGTTTGTCGATTCCTTTCTGCTTTTTACGAGGAACGTGAGGGAAGACCGGCCTCTGGCCGACGGAAAGCAGGTTGCCAGGTCCGTCCAGGAAGCCACGGTTGCTGCGGAGCCGCAGGCACCCGAGATTCCTGATGCTCTGAACGAGGAGACATTACCGATGCTTCAGCAGGCCGCCGCACGGGAGGCCGCTGATTTTGTGTCGTTCGTGCGGACGGGCCGAGCGTCGGCGCCAGAGCACGCCTGGCAGTTCGAGCTGGTGCGAAGGCAGCAGCACCTTCACCTAAGGGACGAGTCGAAGAGAATGCTCATCGTCTTTCTCAGTTGCGAGCGAAAGATGTTGCCGCGTGTCACAAAGACGCGGATGCTGCCGTGCCGAACGTGGCCGCACGTGCTCTACATGCTGGGCGTCAAGAGCGGCAAGACCCTGCAAAGGAGGGTAGAAGACCGCATGCTCACCGTCCAGGAGATCATCATCGTCCAAAAGGCCTTCCTGCAAACCTTAGCCAAGAAGGACTCTCTCCGACACGTCTACGGGCAGGGCGAAGGCGCCGAGCTGATGATGAACCTCCATGTTCCACAAATCCGGCGAGAGGCTCTGGCCCTGCTGCGCCGCTGCCACGAGACGGAACCGAACCTTCTCGATCGCGCTACGCAGGCGCTCAACGAGGAAGAGACGCCGCAGCACAGTGAAGTCGCGAAGCTCATCCAGCACTACATCCACCAGCGCCACGACCCGCGTGGCATGGCCTGATGCCGGAGGCCATCGCACATCGTCCGACCGTCATCGCCGAGCACGATCCACATGCTCGGCCCCCCAGGCAACGTGCCCCCCAGTTACCTGCTTCAGTACAGCATTTCCTCGGCGTACAGCGTCACTTACGTATTCTATCGGCCGGGCCAAGGGATATCACGATGAGCAAAACGCTTGACAAAGCAGGCATTTGACTTGTCCAAGGCAGCTTTTGGCTGCAACCGAGCTCTTCAGGCAGGCACCGGTTGCCCCCGTGCCTGACGGAGGTGACCGGCGGGCCTCAGTAATCGACGGTCGTCAGACCCTCGCGGATCGCATACTTCACCAATTCCGCAACGCTGCTGATGCCCAACTTGCGCATGATACGACGACGACACGCATCCACGGTTTTGACACTCGTTTTGGTAACCAGGGCTATTTCTTTAGACGTTTTTCCATCAGCAAGCATTCGGACGACCTCGAACTCTCTCTTGGTTAGGCGGGCCCCTGATCGAATCCCGTGGCCATTCTGAACGCACTCGTCCACGAGGAGGGCCGCCACCTTGCTGCAAACGTATTTCTCTCCCCTCTGGACGGTCCGGATCGCCTCAACGATTTCAGCAAAGGCATTATCCTTGAGCAGGTAGCCGGCGGCGCCGCTCTTGAACATCTCGGTAACAAAGGTCTTTCTCAGGAACATCGAAAGGGCGAGCACTTTCGAGCGAGCGTGTTCGCGGCTGATCATGCGTGTCGCGTCGATTCCGTCCAGCCCCTCCATGTTGACGTCCATGATGACAATATCAGGCTCGAGTTCTCGAACAAGCCTCAGAGCCGTCATGCCGTCGCCGGCTTCCCCTACGACTTGCATTTCGCCTTCCTGCTCCAGGAGAGAGCGAAGCCCTTCGCGCAGGACCTGATGGTCATCAACGAGTAGGATTCTCACTGCCATCGCGGTTCTCCTCAGCGACGTGTACTTCAGTCTCCAGCGGTGCTGTCAGAGTAAATCGGCTTCCACAGCCGGGGCGCGAATCTATCTCAAGTTGCCCCCCGACATAATCCAAGCGTTCGCGAATGTTGAAGAGTCCCACGCCGCGGCTTCCGGACGGTGCCGACAAGATCCTGGCCACGTCGAAACCCACGCCGTCGTCGCCCACGGCAATTCTAATAGAGTCGGCCTCTCGCCTTATGTCAAGGTGGACTTCGTCGGCATGCGCATGTTTTATCACATTGATGAGAAGCTCGCGGACAGACTGGAAGAGCAGCACGCGGACGTCAGGCGTCAAAGGTTTGGGGCGTTTGTCGTCGACAAACTTGTACCGAATCCCGTGCCCGGCCTTGAGCTTGTCCTTGAGGAGCTCCTCGAGAGCCGCCTCCAACCCGAACTTGTACAATGTGGGTGAGCTCAGGTCGAACGTCAATTCACGCACATTCTCAATCGTCTGGTTGAGGCTGTCGCAGATCTGGCGAAGGGTCTGCTCGTCGGCCGGCAAAGCGGCATTGAGCACAGCCTGGAGTTTCATTTTCGACAAGGCCAGACTCTGACACGCATGATCGTGCAGATCTCCGGCGATGCGCCGTCGCTCCCGCTCCTCGGCTAGAGACAGCTCGGAGGCCAAGGACTTGAGCTTCGCCTGGTAGGCAAGCAGCCTTTCCTCTGCCTCCTTGCGTTCGGTGATGTCCACCAGTACGGCCATGTTGCCGGTGATACGTCCCTCCGTGTCGTGCAGGGGCGAGGCATAGATGCTATAGTCGATGGGTGTGCCATCCTTCCTTATCCGACTCACCTCTACGCCATCCAGAGTCAAGCCACGTCGTATTCTCTCTCGGAAGCTTCTGAATTCCTCCTGACTCGCCATGGGCACGCTGGGGAGAAAGCGGCCCATGACCTCTTCGGCAGTCCAACCGAGCATCTTCTCGGCCGCTCGATTCCACGCCGTGTGTATGTTCCCGTCGAGATCCAACCCAATGATGGCTGTAGGCGCAGCCTCAATGAGGGCACGGAGCATCTCGTTGGATCGCTGCAATTCGTTCTCGGCCTCCTTGCGCTCGGTAATGTCTTGAATGGTACCGATCATACGCATCGCCTGTTCTCGTGGACCCAACTCCAGCCTCCCCAGACCCCAGACCCACCGCACCTGCCCATCCGACAGGCGCACGATTTTGTACTCTCGGTCAAATACTTGGTGCTGCTCCAGCACGTTCCGAGACAGGTAAACAGACATGTCGTCACGATGATCCGGGTGTACGATTTGAAGCCACCCCTCGATGTTTTTGCAGAATTCCTCACCAATGCCGAGAATACTATCCAGTATCTCCGAACTTTCCCAACGGCCGGTCCCGACATCGAGAGCGTAGTGTCCGATGTTGGCGACCTTCTGCGATTCTCGCAGCAGGTGCTCACTCTTACGCAGAGCCTCTTCCGCTTTCTTGCGCTCGGTGATGTCTTGACCTGAGCTGAGTGCGCCTATGATGGCGCCGGCCTCGTTGGTGAGCACTGTACTGTGCCATGCAACCAGTCTCTCCTGGCCGTCTCTGTCTGTAACGCAGTTCTCGAAGTACTCCGCGGATTTCAGTTGCCCGCTCATCAGTCTGTCGAAGACAGCTCTGATCTCTCTCTGTGCCGATGGGGGCAGAAACTCCTTGAACCAATCGCGCCCGACGATCTCGTCCTCATCACGCCCGAGTATCTCCAAAGCCTTCTTGTTGGCGAGCGTAACCTTGCCCTCTTTGTCAAGAGCAATGAACATGACGCCCGCTACATCCAGATACTTCTGGGCCCTGTCTCTCTCACTGCGTATCAACTCTTCGGCGCACTTGCGCTCCGTAATATCCGCCGCTATGACGACCATGCCCATCGGTTCTCCTGCGGCACTCCGCATGACGCTTGCGGAGATCTCGGAGAGAAAGGTGTCACCTGGCTTGCGTAGGAGCGTCAGCTCTACCTTTCGGATGGAATCGCCACGCAGTGTCCGCCTCAGCACCTCGCGCGCCTGGTCCCGATCTTTCTCGGCGACGAAGGCGAGACTGCTGAGGCCCAGGACCTCTTCTTTGCTGCGAAGGCCAAACATGTCCAACATCGCCTGATTGCAGTCCTCGACAATTGCGTCTCCATTGATGACTGCAATCGCTTCCGGCGACGACTCGAACACGCTCTCAAGCCTGGCTTTGCCTTCTTGAACGGCCTGTTCCGCGTGCCTCCGTTCGGTGATATCCACGACAACGCCGCGCAACCCTGTCGGAGTTCCGCCCCTGACGATGGTCGAACTGTACAACAGCGCCGGGAAAGTGGTTCCATCCTTCCGCAGGGCCGTGCACTCGTGCTCTTCAAAGGACTTGCCGATCAGCCTCTTCCGAAAACCCTGCCTGATTCTGTCGCGGTCGTCCGCAACGAACAACTGGAACACATCCAGACGAGTCATCTCATCGTAGTCATAGCCGAAGCATTCAAATGCAAGGCGATTGGCGAATGTGAACCGCCCCTCGGTGTCGATCTCAAACACTGTTTGTGGAAGCAGCTCAGCCAGTTCCCGAAACCGTGTCTCACTGTCGCGCAGCGCAACCTCCACGGCCTTCCGTCCGGTGATGTCACGAGCGACCGCATAGGCTAACCCCTGCTCCGCCTTGGGTTGTGAGGCCCAGTTCAGCCAGCGGTAGGAGCCGTCTTTGCAGCGATAGCGGTTCTCGAAATCCGCTACACTCTCGCCCGCGCGCAATTTCTCGCGGACGACCTCCGCGGTGCGCTGGACATCATCGGGGTGAATGAAGTCAAAGAAAGGGTGGCTGAGAAGTTCCGCCTCATCGTACCCCAGTGTGCGCGTGAACGCGGGGTTGACTTTGGCAAAGGTGGCCGTGTTGGTGTTGACGATACAGACCATGTCCAAGGAAAGGTGGAAGACATTCTGCAACTCCTCCTCGGCTTTCTTGCGGGCCGTG
>CAZGRF010000095.1:10704-10972 GCA_964527825.1 uncultured Pirellulales bacterium | reverse complement strand
CGACATGGTCGAGGCCATCGGCCGGCCCAAGGACAAGCTCTGCCTGTATTGCTGGACCGGCAGATGCCCCAAGTCTGCCTGTCGGAGAACTCCGATCGATGTCGTGGAAGCGAGAAGACCCGCCGCAAGGAGCCGAGCGCCGAGGACGACGCGGTCCAACCGAAGCTGTGGTAGCAGCCTGCGGTGGGCCCCGGGGCACTAGATGGGGCCGGAGGCAAGGCCGGCCGTCAGGGCATGCTTCGTGGTTCCACGCCCAGCAGGTGACGGA
>CAZGRF010000095.1:0-10694 GCA_964527825.1 uncultured Pirellulales bacterium | reverse complement strand
CCATGCGCCGCCGGCTGGCGTAAGGGGTTTCGCCGACACCGTGACCGCCCCCCGGCACGATCAGAAGATCGAAGTCTTTGTCCGCCTTGATCAGGGCGTTGACCACCTGCATGGTGGAAGCTGGGTCCACATTGCGGTCCAATTCACCGACCGTCAGCAACAGCTTGCCCTGCAGCTTGTGGGCTTGCGTGACGTTCGATTGCTCCTCATAGTGCGGCCCGATGGGCCAGCCCATCCACAGCTCGTTCCACCAAATCTTGTCCATGCGGTTGTCGTGACAGCCGCAATCGGCGACGCCGACCTTGTAGAAATCGCCGTGGGCCAGCAGGCCCCGCAGCGTGTTCTGGCCGCCGGCGGAGCCGCCGTAGACGCCGACTCGCGTTAGGTCCATGTAGGGATACCTGGCCGACGCCGCCTTCATCCAGAGAATCCGGTCGGGAAAGCCCGCATCGCCCAGGTTCTTCCAGCAGACATCGTGGAAGGCCTTAGAGCGGTACGATGTGCCCATGCCGTCGATCTGCACTACGATGAAACCCAACTCGGCGATGGCGTACTGACGCGGCTGGAGTCCGAACGATTTCGGCACGAAGGCGCCCTGCGGGCCCGCGTAGATTTGCTCGATCACAGGATATTTGACGGCCGGATCGAGGGTGCTCGGTCGCATGATAATGCCGTAGATGTCGGTCTTGCCGTCGCGGGCCTTGGCGACGAAGCGCTCCGGCGGGCGCCACCCGGTAGCGGTAAGGGCGCTCCAATCGGCGCGCTCCAGCTCGCAGATGAGCTTGCCGCCCGCGGCGCTGCGCAGCTCGTTGACAGGCGGCAGATCGACGCGTGACCATCGGTCGATGAAGAAGCGCCGGTCCGGTGAGAAGTCGATCTCATGCGTGCCGTCGCCTTCAGTCAATATGATCAGGCCCGATCCGTCGAAGTCCACGCGGCAAAGATGAACATAGTAAGGGTCCTGCCCGGGCCGGATCCCACCCGCCTGGAACCATATCTGCCGCTGCTCCTCGTCAACGCGGTCGACACCGCGCACCACCCACGGGCCCTTGGTGATCTGGTTCTTCACCTTCCCCGTCTCGGCATCGTAGAGATACAGATGGTTCCAGCCGTCGCGCTCGGACATCCAGATGATTTCTTTGGTCGTATCGAGATAGTGACTGAACTGCTTGCCTGCATAGTCGATGAACGTCTGGCTCTGCTCGTTGACGAGGGCCTGCGCCTCGCCGGTGGCCGCGTCGACGCCGATGATGCGCAGCACCTGATGACCTCGCTGGTTGTAGAGGAAGGTAAACCGGCTCGAATCGGGCCACCAGCGAACGTCCGAGAGACTGAACGGATTGGGAAACAACTCATCGTCGATGGCGATGCGGCTCTTGGAGGTGAGGTCGAACAGGTGCGGCTTGGAGATCGCGACTCGGTCGCCCGGCTTGGCGTAGGAGAATTGGTGCAGCTTGGGCTGCAACTGGTCCGTCGGTGACGATTCGATCAGATAGACCTGCCGGTCGTCTCCTTTCTGCGTGCGCAGCACGACGAGCGTCGTCGAATCGGGCGACCAGTAGAACCGCTCGGAGTACGCGTCCTCCTCCGTGCCGTCGTCGGTCAGTGCGATCTCTTCATTCGTTTTGGTGTCGCGCACGTAGAGGTTGTATTTCTCGATGAAGGCCGTCCATTTGTTGTCGGGAGACTCGCCCCGGGACTGGGGTCCCCTGAAACCGCCGCGCCGCCCTTGGCCGCCCCGCGTTCGACGCAGCGTATTCTCATCGATGACGGCGTCGGCCGCTTCTTCGGTGGCGACGAAGGCCCCCAGCGTTCGATCGTCCTTGTCGGTCACCAGCCATGAATGCCCCGCGTAGGTATGCTGCTGATGCCGCTCGCCTGCCGCCACGGTCGTGTAGTGTTGCCGCTGGCCCTCAGAGTCGATCCAGTAGATCTCGACGTCACCTTCAGTGCGATTGATGAAGGTGATCGACGTCTCAGTGCCGGTCCGCGTGCTGGGCCGCGCCCGCCGGGAGGCTTCGAGCGAGACGACCGGCGCTTCGTCGCTGGGCGTCTCAGTGACCTTATAGCTGTTCGGATCGCATTTCCACCACTTTCCCTGACTGCTGAAGGCAAGCGCACCTGCGTCATCGAAGTCGAGCCGATCGATCGGGAGCCGATCCGCCTGGACCTCGGCGTCCGTGGCTTCGACCAGCGCGGCCGCCAGCCGGTCATGATCGAAGGCGGGCCGGCGCGCGCCGGCCTCGGCATCAACGAGAATGAATTCCCGCCTGTCGTCGGCGAGGTCGTTGCGATACCAGAAGCGTGCATTATCTGCCAGCCAATGCGCGGTCACACGCTCCTTGAAGACCTTGTTGGCGGTGAGGTCACGCAGCTTCGAGGCCCGGTCGTAGTCCGATCGCGTGCCCTGTCCGAAGGTGTTCTGTCCGCCGACAAGCACAACGGTGATGACAGCGATCTGGATGGCGATTCGGGAAACAGCGGCGTGTCTCATGCGTAGTACCTGCCCTGAAATGTGCCTGCCCAATGGTTGTCGATCTTCCAGCCGACCTGGCCATGTCCCTATATCGCAGAAGAGAGGCTTGCTGTCAACCGTGACCGGTCTTACTGCCGATGCGGGACGGGCGGGTCGTTGACCAAGAGAGAATCTCTGCGAGCGGCCGGCTGGCTGCCCAACGTCGGCGGCCGGCCGCGATGTTTGTCGTCTCCGTCCCAGAGCGTGTAGATGTTGTCCCCCTCAAGACCGCAACCAGGCGTCTTGGTGAAATCGACGTGAGTGTCAAGGTACAGCACGTTCTGGCCATCCCCCTTGTGAGCAGAGGAATTGCCGGTTTGGAACTGAGCAGTGTTCGGCTCGAACTTCGAGAAGTCCCTCGCCTTGACGAAAGGCGAGTCTATCCAAGGATTCCGGTCAGCCGCCACCGCCAAGCCCGGTTCGCTTGATGTCGTCAGCCCAGACACCTGGAACGGATAGTGGTACGCGTAGCTGACGTGCTTGGGCGGTTCCGGCCCGAAGTCCCAGAAATTGATGAGCTCACCCCGCATGCGGTAGCGGGACGGTTTGAACTCGGTCGCGCCTTCTTCGCTCGTGCACAGAAACGACAGCGGCGGCACCTCCGTGTACTTGACCAGCAGATACAGGGCAGAGCTGACTGAGGCCTCGCTCGTCGTTGGGGTGATGCTGTAGGCCGTGATCCTGTCTCGGGCGTTCCAGACGGTACGCCCCCACGTGCCGTTCCTGTCACCTGCCCTCGGCAACTCGTCGTCGTAGTCGTTGGCGTAGATCAGCATTGCCTTGCCGATGCCCGACAGATTCGTGCCGCAGGTCATGGTGAATGCGACCCCCCTGGACCTACGCATCACAGGTGGCAGAACGACCATAAGAAACAGGCACAAAAGGACAACCACCAGTACGTCAACCACGGTGAAGGCTGTGTTCTCAGATCGCGCGCCCATGCTCGTTCTCCTGCCGGAGCGACTCGGGTGATGTATCATGCGCACCTCCTGCATACGGCGACGAGTTGCTTGCCGAACCAGCGCAGGACCGGGATCATGCTGCAATTCTCCAGCACACCCATGAGGCCGGCGTAGACGGGCCGGTAATCCCGACCGACCAGGCACGCGCCGAACTTCAGCGGCATGATCGGCAGGTAGGAATAGTCATAGCTGGAGATCTCCAGGGCCTCGAATCCGCCCTGCTCCAGCGCCTGCGCGAAACGCGTGGGGCTGGATGAATGCAGTCTCACGCGGACCCCTTCGATGCGAACACGGTGACCGCTCAGCACGAGCGGCACGCCGAATGGACTCCAGACGTTGCCATTGGTGAAGATCGCAATGCCGTCGGTCTTCAACACGCGGTGCGCTTCGCCGATCATCCGTTGTTGGCCGGCCGGCGGCAGGTGGCCCATCGCGCCGAACAGAGAAACCACACCGGCAAAGGTCTCGTCGTCAAACGGCAAGTCTGTCATGTCGCCGCACACGAACGTGGCTTCCGGATAGTGACGTCGCGCTTGTTCCAGCATGCGCTCGTTGAGGTCCAGGCCGGTATAGTCGCACGGGCCCAGGCGCGACAGCCATCGCCCGTTCCCGCACGCGAGGTCCAACACGCGCCTGCCCTCCGTGTATCGGCGCACCAGAGCGGTCAGCCTGCCCTCGGCGAGAATGGCCCGCTCGAACACCATCTCGTACGACGGAGCGACGCGGTCATAGAGCCTTTGCGATTGTACTGTCTCGTTGCAGATCATGTCCCATCACTTAGAGCCTGTAGAACCCGATTCCCGCCAATACCTGACGCACGCCCACATGGAGATTGTATCCATACCGTGAAACCAGCCAGAAGAAGAACGTCCCCACAGCCAACGTTGCGAGAAAGAGCCACGCGCGTCTTCTATCGGGCGCGGTCGTGAACCGATACCAGAAGTGAGCCGGCAGCATGCAAACAACGAATTTCATCACACCCAGCGGCAGGAGGCCGATGCCGGATTGCACGCTGCTTCCCAATAGAGCGTATGGCAGCCATGTCAAGGTTGCTGGAGTCAATGCACAGAATGTTGCAACGGCCAACCGTGCATGGCGGCGATGGGTCTTCTCTGTCACCTTGGCCGCCGCGACAGCCACCGCCAGCCAGAATACAAAGCTCCCCGCGAACAGTGCCATGTTCCCGAAGCGTTCGCTCTGAAGCCACCCCGCACCCACCGTCAGCGTGACGAGCCCGACCAGCAGGAACACCAGGAATGTTCCCAGCCAAAAGATGTGGGAGGCGGCCCTGACTTGCCACGGCTCGATTATCCCGTGCCGGGCCGCGCGCTGCACGTACAGGGCCGCCGCGAACATGGGAATCCCGACAACGCTGAACAGCAGAAGCCAGTACCACCAAAGAAGCTGCGTCTTTCTAGGAGTGAAGCAACAACCGCCCATAGCTCAGCCTCCCTCACCCGCTCGTCGAGCCGGCCTACACACTGCCGCACCGACTCGCTCCGACGGCTTTTCCCAAAGGTGCTGCGCGCGACGATTGATATTGTAGCCAGTCGGACCGGCCCGCGCCAAGCAGATTCCATGAGAAGGGTCTCGCCAAGTCGGAAGACCGGCTTCTACAAATTCTGCTGGAGGGCTTTGATGTCCTTTTCGGCGCCGCTGGCGAGGAGGGTGTCGCCGGCGCGGAAGGTGTAGTCGGCGTTGGGGGTGACGAAACGCGGCTCGCGGCCCTCCTCGCGCTCCTTGACGATGAACACCGAGACGCGATAGCGCGAGCGCAGTTGTAGATCACTCAGCTTCTTGCCTACCATCCAGCGGGGCACCTCGATTTCGGCCACCACGCTGTCGCCGCCGATATGGAGCACGCTGGACCTGTCGTGGGCCGCAATGCGTGCGCCCAGCTCGATGGCGATGTTGCGGCTGGCCACCTCCCGGTTGTACTGGCGCATGATGTCGCTCATGATGACTGAGCCGACAAGCCGGCCCTCGCCATCCGCCACCGGCAGGCGGTCCAGGGCCGTCTCAGCGAAGCGGCCGACGACTGCATCGAGCGACTGCGTGACGAGCACAGGCGTCACCGCAGCCCGGAAGTCCACGATATGATAGGCGTGTTTGAGCTCATCCGGGTTGCTGAGAACATGCTTGAGGTCCTGCAAAGAGATCACGCCGGTCAACCGGCTCTGCGCATCCAGGGTGAAGATGACGTTGCGCGCGGTCTTCAATGCGAGCCGGACCAGAGCATCGAACGGAGCGGTCTCGGAGATCGACGCTTCATCATGCCGCAAGACGTCCTTGACGGCGATGGCCCGCAGGATGTTGAGGTCCTCACCGTGGTGAGCCTGGATGCCTCGACGGCGCAGCTTCTCGGTGTAGATCGATTCGCGGCCGAACTTGCGCGAGACGAAGGTAGCCATCACGACCGTGAACATCAGCGGCATGAGGATGGCGTACTCGTTCGTCAGCTCGATGAGGATGATAATCGCCGAAAGGGGCGCCAGGGTGGAGGCCGCATTGACCGCCGCCATCCCGACGAGCGCGTATGCCCCCGTCGAGGCGGTCATGTCGGGGAAGAAATGGTTGGCAATGGTGCCGAAGGCCCCGCCCAGCATGGCGCCGATGAACAGTGACGGCGCGAAGACGCCGCCGGAGCCGCCCGAGCCGATGGTTATCGCAGTACCGGCGATCTTCAGCGCCACCAGCAACAGCATCACTCTGAGGGCCAGTTGCCCGTCGAAGAGAACGCGAATCGTGTCGTAGCCGACCCCCATGATGTGCGGGTAGACGATAGCCACGACGCCTACGATGAGCCCACCGGACGCGGGACGAATCCACTGCGGGATCTTGGTCCTTCCAAAGAGGTCGTCCGCAATATAGATGCTCCGCGAGAAGACAAAACCGACCAGTCCGGCGACGAGGCCCAGGACCAGATACAGGGCGAACTCCCAGTGCGAAACCATCACAAACAGCGGCAGGGTGAACTCGGTGATGTTGCCGTGAAAGTGACGCGTCACGGCCGTGGCGGCGACGGCCGAAACCAGAATCGGGGTAAACGCGCTGAGCCCGAAGTCCGCGACGATCAGTTCCAAAGCGAAGAGCGTGCCCGCCATCGGCGCGTTGAAGGTCGCGGCGATGCCCGCCGAGACGCCGCAGCCGACCAGCGTCTTGAGCCGAACGGGGTGGAGGCGAAGGAGCTGGCCGGTCGTCGAGGCGATGGCTGCGCCGATCTGCACGATAGGACCTTCACGTCCGACCGACCCGCCGCTGGCGATGCTGATGGCCGAGGCCAGCGACTTGACCACCACCACGATGGGCCGGATGACGCTGTTGCGAGTGATGACGGCGATCATCACTTCGGGGACACCGTGGCCGCGCGCCTCGCGCGCGAAGAAATAGATCAGCGGGCCCACGATCGCTCCTCCCACCGCGGGCATCACCAGCCGGCGATACCACGCCACCGACAGCAGCGAATCGGGCGCCATGTCCCGCGTCGCCCAGAACAGTGCCTGCAGCGAGAAGATCAGCCTCTTGAACAGCAGCGCGCCGAAGCCGCCCAGCAGGCCGACGACGACCGCCAGGATCAGCATCTCCGTGGCAGGCGTCAGCTTCAGACGCCGTAGGATCGATTGTCGCTTATCCCAGATTCTTCTCATGGATTCCAGGAACGTTTCACATCCGGCCCACCTCGTTCGGTGTCGCGCAACACGGCGACCCCACGAATATCGGCCACCGAGCGACACGAGCGTCGAGAGTGTAACGGCGGATGGCCCCGCGGGCAAGGCCATACTCACACCGCCCGTCTGTGTGGCCGGCAGTTGGTCGTGCAGGCGCCTCGAGATATTGATATACTGACAGACGATGGTCGTGACTGGACCAGACGCGCGGCGGCTAACCCAGCCAGACGGTTCCAGATGGCGGAAGACCTACAAGAGTTGAAGTTCAAGTGCCCCCACTGTGAGTGCAGGCTGAGTGTCCCGACCGACCGGGCGGGCCAGCGAGGCAAATGCCGTCGCTGCAAGGGGACGTTGACGGTCCCCGGTGCTGTGACACATGATGTCACCGGCGAGAGTCAAGATGCCGGTCCGGGCAAGCTGACCCTGATCCCGCCCGTATTGGACGGCGCGCTGCTGGACCTATCGCGGACAGAAACGCCAGAGCCCGAGCTGGATGAAAGCCAGGAGACCTACGAGCAACTCCGCGGCATGCAGGGGCGCTACCTGCTCAAGGGCCATGAAGAGCGGCCCGAGCGGCGGTTGCCCTGGATCATTGACGTCTTCCTCTACCCCCTCAGCGCCGCCGGCTTGACTATTCTGGGGATAACGGTCGGGATACCTCTGATGCTGCGGGTGATGCTGCGGCTCTCGCGATTGGCCACCGCAGGTTTTCCCCCGTTGCTCGTTTTCTGGGTACTGTTCATCGTTGTTCATTGGAGCGGCCTTGTTCTGCTCTTGCTGTACATGAACTGGTACGCGTGCGAGTGCATCCGTGACAGTGCTCGCGGCGGCATCCGGGCGGCCGACACGATTGCGAGCACCCCCGGCCTGGGCGATATCATCGTCCAAACGTTCAGAGCCTTGGTATGCGCGCTGGCCTGCATCGCGCCGATGCTGATCTACTACGAGCGGACGCGCCAAGTGGATGCTATCTTCTGGATGCTGGCCGGGCTGGGAGGTTTTCTCCTGCCGATGGGCTTGCTGACCGTCACCATGTTCGAATCGCTCCGGGCCTTGAACCCGATCCTGCTGGCTGGCTCAATCCTCAGCACGCTGTTGCCGTACTGCGCCCTGGTCCCGTTCTGCTACCTCCTGTTGCTGTTGTTTCCCGTCGCGGCCTATTTCCTGGTAGTGAACTGGATTCCAAGCTACCCTCTGCTGTTCGCGACGTATTATGTGTGGCTCGTCCTGGCGCACCTGCTGGGCCGGTTCTGCTGGAAGTACGAAGAGCGACTCAACTGGGACGCATAGCGACCGCGGAGATCGCGCCTCTATCTGCCCTTCTTCTCGGTATCGCCGTCAAGCAGATCGGGACGCCATTGACGGGTGCGTTCGAGGGCTTGTTGGCGGCGCCATTGGGCGATCTTGCCGTGGTCGCCGGACAGGAGAATGTCAGGGACCTTCATCCCGCGAAAGACCTCGGGACGGGTGTATTGCGGGTATTCGAGCAATCCTTCGCTGAATGAATCGTCCTTGGCCGAGTCTTCGTCGCCCAAAGCGCCGGGCAGCAGCCGGACGACGGCGTCGATGATAGTCATCGCGGCCAGCTCGCCGCCATTGAGGACGTAGTCGCCGACGGAGATAGGCTCGCTGCCAAGCCCTACCCGGATGCGCTCGTCGAAACCCTCGTAGCGGCCCGCAATCAGGATAAGTCGCTGCGCTTGGCTGAACTCGACGGCCTTGGCCTGGTTAAACGGCCGGCCTTGAGGGGTGAGCAGGACGGTGCGGCCTTCCTCGGGGCAGAGCTTCTGGATGTGCTCGAAGCAGGCAAAGACGGGGCCGGGCATCATCACCATACCCGGCCCACCACCATACGGTTTGTCATCGACTTTGCGGTAGCTGTCGGTCGCAAAGTCGCGGATGTTCGTCAGAGTGATTTCGACGATGCCCTGCTCTTGCGCCCGTTTGAGGATCGAGTGCCTCAGAGGAGACTCGAACATCTCCGGAAAGAGTGTGAGGACATCGATTCGCATGACACACGTTCAACTATTCGTTGCTGCCGGCTTCCTCTTTCGCTTCGGCCTCCGGTTCAGCCTCGGCCTCTGTTTCCGCCTTGGCCTTGGCTTCTGCCTCGGCCTTGGCTTTGGCCTCAGCCTCGGCCTTGGCTTTGGCTTCTGCCTCGGCTTTGGCTTTGGCCTCGGCCTTAGCTTCTTCTTCGGCTTCTTTGGCCTTCTTCTCGGCGACGACTCTCTCGGTCGCGGTGAACAGTCTGCCCTTGGCGCGAGCGGCGGCCTTAGCCTTGGCCCGGCGGGCCGTTTTCTCTTCGGCGTATTTGTGCTTTATGCCCTGACGCAGCAGTATCTCCGAGGCGGTATCAGAAGGCACGGCTCCCTTTTCAAGCCAGTACTCGACGCGCTCCTTCTGCAGTACGATCTGCTTGGCGACGTCCTTTTCGAGAGGATCGTAGTGTCCCAGTTTCTCAAGGATCTTGCCGTCACGCGGGGTCCGCGAGTCGACGGCATTGATTCGAAAGAACGGCCGGTGCCGACGCCCCATTCTCGTCAACCTGATTTTTACCGCCATGTTTCCCCTTTCGCAAAAAGCGTATAGTGAATTTTCGCGACTCCACGATAACGAGTCACGAAACCCGTTTGCAGGCTATCGCATAGCCATTGATGAAGATCGCCAAGTTGCCGGGATCGACCTGAGCGTCGCCAGCAATCGTGGCAATCTGCTCGTCTGAGAGCTTCTCCGCATTGCGTTTCTCGGCGGGCGTCATGATGGCGACCGCACGCCGCAACTCTTCCAGCTCCTTGGCTGTCGGCGCGGCCAGCATGGCCAGTTCGCTGGTACCTCGTATGTCCTCGAACTGGCTGCGGAACGCGTTACCATACTCGTTTTCGCAGTACAAGGCAACCTCTTCAAGGTACTCTTCGAGGGATATTTTCTTCCTGGAGCCGGGATTGGGGTCTTTTTCGGGCATGGAGGGCGTGCAGACTACCGTCTTTTCTTGAGCTTGCCGCGGCGTTTGATGACACGTTTCCGCTTCGAACGCTGCTTGATCTTCCTCCCTCGCGTCATGGCAGCGTTCATCGCGTCCATGTTGAAGCCGCCGGAAAACAGACTCTTGAGTCCGCCGAATCCGCCTCCGCTAACGGCCTTCAACATATCACGACTGCGCTTGAAGGTCTTGACCAGGCCCGAGACATCGTGGGGGTCGGTTCCGGACCCGCCTGCGATACGTCGGCGCCTGGATGGGTCGATCAGGTCGGGATCGCGGCGTTCGGCCGGCGTCATCGAATGGACGATGGCCTCCATCTGCTTGAGCTCTGCGCCGTCGAAATCGACGTCGTTGAGCTGCCCGCCGAGGCCGGGCATGAGCTTGAGCATGTCCTTGATACCGCCCATCTTCTTGACGGCCTGCATCTGCTTGAGGAAGTCGTCGAAGCCGAAGCTGCCCTTGGCCATCTTCTTCTGTAGCTTGACGGCCTCCTCGGCGTCGAACTGCTCGTGGGCCTTCTCCACCAGGGTCACGACGTCGCCCATCCCCAGGATACGGGAGGCCATGCG
>CAZGRF010000094.1:3387-10980 GCA_964527825.1 uncultured Pirellulales bacterium | reverse complement strand
TTGCCAGGGGCGCGTTTGGAGGCCGGCTGCCCGGATCAGCCTGGATCTGCCGCCACACTCCGATCACATCCCTGGCCTCGATCAGACCGCGTCGGGTGCGGCTTGTTCCGGCGCTTGCTGGTGTACAGGCTGGATTGCCCGAGGTAGAATCGGTGGCCGATAATCTGTTCGAGCCGGGAATGCCGTCAGCGGAGAAGGCCGATGGCGCGGGCGGGTGCGATGTTGTGCCCAGGTGACAATCATGAAGAAGCTGGCCTGCATGTTGGCTATCGTACTCGTTTTCCTCTCTGCGGGACTTGCCGCGGATCGGACTGACGCGCCGGTCTTCAATGGCTCCTTCGAGCATGATGCCGATGGCGACAACGTTCCCGACGGGTGGGCGACCTTCGGCCGGCCTGACATCCGCCAGCAACTGAGCCTGGTCCGTGACGCGCAGCGCGGAGCCGTCGCCAGATTAGCCTGCACGCATTTCGTGCCCGGCTTCCCCGACAGTCACGCTATGCTCGCGCAATTGGATCGGGTCGGCGCCCGTTCCGGCCAATGGTATCGCCTGCGGCTGTGGACCCGGGCCGAGAGCCTGGAGTCTGGGGCGGTGCGCGTGTCACTGGTGAACCGGCGACGCTGGCGTGATGTGGGGCTCGTGGACTCTTTCGCACCGCGCCAGACGTGGGAACAGTTCGAGTTCTATTATCAGGCCAAGGAAGACCTGAAGCCCGAAGAGAGCCGTCTGCAAATCTGGTTCGCGGGCACCGGCGTGCTGGACGTGGACGATGTCACCATCGAGCCGGTCGCCGAGCTGCGCCGCCAGTGGCATCCGCAATTGCCGCTGACCGGCGCGAGCAACGCACTGCCCAACAGCGGTTTCGAGTGCGGCGGGGCCGGCTGGGGATGCCGAAGCGCAGGACTGCCAGGCTGGGGCGGCGAGGTCTTCCGTCTCCTGGGGCAGTGGGACAGTCAGCGGGCCTTCGAAGGCGGGCATAGTTGGAAGCTCTCGCTCGCGCCGGAGACCCTGCCGGTTTGCTACTTCGACTATTTCGAGCCGATGGCGGCGCCCGTCAAGGTTCTGCTGGTGGGCCACCACGGCTGGGTCCCGGTCGAGCGCGGGCGATCTTACGTGTTCTCAGCCTATGTCGCGGCCGACCGGCCCGGTCTGACCGCCCGCATGGTCTGCCAGCAGGCGGATGGACGCCGCTTGGAGAAGACCTTTCCCGTAGGGCAGGAGTGGACACGGATTCAACAGGCTTTCACCACGCAGACAGACTTTGCCTGTGGCTTTGTGGGGCTCGATCTGACGCGCGCAGAGGAGCCCGAAGGGACGCTCTGGCTGGATGCGCTCCAGTGGGAAGCAGGAGCCGAGTCCTCGCCTTACCGCCCGCGCCAGTTGCTCGAAGCGCAGGTCGAGACAGACTGTCTCGGTAATATCTTCACCGACCCGCAGGCCGGACTCGCATTTCGGCTCCGCGCCTTCAGTGCGGGCGAGACCGTTCAGACGTTGCACGGGATTCTGACCGTGACGGACTATCTCGACCAGCCTGTGTGGCGTCGAGAGGTGAGCCTGCCGGTCGAGCCGAACCAGGCTGCGCAGATCGAATACGACAAGATCCTGGCCGGGCGGCGCGGATTCTTTCGGCTGCACTGGGAGCCGGAAGGCGGACTCGCCCAGACTGTGCGTTGCGCCGTCATTGAGCCTTCGCCCGAGCCCGACAGCATCTTCGGCATGAACCACGCCTTTTCGTGGGAGTTTCTGCTGCGTCTGTCGCACCTGGCCGGCGTGCGCTGGTGGCGCGACTGGTCGGTGAAGTGGCACACGGTCCAGCCACAACCGGGCGAGTTTGATTTTCGCGTGCCCGACGCCCAGATCGGTCGCGTGCTGGCCGCACGGGGCCAGGTGTTGGTGCTGTTGCCTTTCCCGGCAGCACCGTGGGCGACGCAGCCCGATATGGAGAAGATCGGGCAGGAAGCAGGAAACGACCGCTATCTTCAACAGCGACTCATCGTGGCCTGCAAGCCGCAGCGCTCGGAGGATTTCGCCGCGTACGTCCGCGCCACCGTCCAGCACTACCGCGCGAATATTCGTGCCTTCGAGATTCTAAACGAGCCTCTTTACACCACGTACGCGGTCCCTGCGGCCTTCGGCTACACCACCGGTGACTACATCGCGCTGCTGCGCACGGCTTATGAGACGGCCAAGGCCGTCGATCCCAACTGCACGGTGATCGGCGGCATTGCCAGTCCGCCAGACTCCAAGTGGGTAGGCGAATTCATCGAGGGAGGTGGGCTCGACTGGTGTGACGCTATGAACCTTCATCTCTATCCGCATCGGGGTGCGCCGGATGCCTACGAGTCCGCGTTTCGCCGGTCCTGGGAACGTGTGGAGGCCCAAGGGAAAGGTAAGCCCATTTGGGTCACCGAAATCGGTTGCTACGGCGACGACGATCCACCGTTTACTCCCTTTAGAGTCGGTGACAACTCGATGAATTCTGCGCTTCGTCCCAACGAACTGCGCGCCAGCGCCGACTTGGTCAAGTTTGCCGCGATCCTCTGTGCGGCGGGGGCGCGCAAGGTTTTCTATCATGCGGGCACCTGCGCCGCTTTGAACGATAACGATGCGGGCGACATCTTCTTCGAGTATGGTGGCGCGCCGCGGAAGCAATACGCGGCCCAGGCCACTCTCTCACGGTTGTTGGGGCCCGATGTCAAGTTCGTCCGCAAGCGGCCCGGACCTGAGGGGTTGCAGGCCTTCGAGTTTCATTCCCGCGAACGAACCGTGGTGGTGCTCTGGGCACAGAAGACGGGTATGTCTCCTTTAGACATTCCCCAAGGCTACCGCGTCCTCGACCTGATGGGCAATCACATCGAGGGTTCCCAGGTAGTCCCTACGGATGTGCCGACGTATTGGGTCGGGAATTGAGAGGCGGCCCGCGCATTGTGTTGCCGGCAGCACTAGCGGTCGAGACCGTATCTTAGGACTCGACATCTCCACTGCCATTGCGTACAAACAAACCGAATTGGGTTTGATGTAGCGGAATCAGATAGATGCGGAATTAGACAAATACGGCCGAGCCGTTGTTCCACGAGATCACCCCGGACCGGGGTACCCGTTCGGCACCAGCAGTCGGACCGCGTTGCTGCGTCGCCGAGCAGTTGCGAACGAGGCCATGAACAGGTCATTTGTCCGATTCCACAGTGTGACGTTCACTCATCCATCCGCCGTGGAACCTCTATTCTGTGATCTCTCCCTGCACTTCCCTGCTCCTGGTCAGTCACGACGAACGGTTCCTGCTGAGACCAACCCAGCTCAGATGGCACGTCGCACCAGCCCCCGATGCGCCGGACTCGTTCAGGTTCGAAATCGGCTGAGTCCACGGTGGATTACGCAAGCGGTCTTCGCGGCGATGGCATGCGACCCTCCCGGTCCAACCTTGAACAACAGGGGCCCCCAGGGTACGATGCCTGTCGCCCACCAGCGCACGGCCGCGCCGGCCGCAAAAGGACGCGAAACGGGGGCGTGCGGTTGTTGCAGGGCGAAAGAAGGGACGGCGGCACTGGATATGGTGAAGGCGACGGTCATACCGGTCTTTGTTCTGTGCATGGCCGGAGCGGGATCCGTGGGAGAAAATCTGCGAATCGACATCGACGCGGCGGGGCCACGCGTGGCTGTTAGTCCGAGTCTCTACGGTATCTCGTTCGAAGAGGTCAACCATGCCGGTGAAGGCGGGCTCTACGCCGAGATGATTCGGAACCGTGACTTCGAGATCACGACTCTGCCGGCGGGAGCGACCTGGGCGGCAAACCTGCTCAAAACCGGAAGCGGCTGGTACGAGCGCAAGTGGTTCGGCAACCAGACAGAAGGGTGGTCGTTCGTTTCCATCGGCGATACGACCGGCTTGATCGGCCTCGATGACGCACAGCCTTTGAACGACCGCAATCCGCATTCTCTGCGTCTGTTCGTGCGAAAGCTGGGGCCGGCCGCCGGGGTAGCCAATGAGGGTTTCTGGGGCATGAGCCTCGTCGCGCGCAAGTGGTACGACCTCTCGTTCTATGCCCGCACCGAAGGTGATGAAAGGTTCGACCTGACCATTTCGCTGGAGAGCGCCGGCGGTACGAAGGTCTACACCACCGCCGTGATCAGGCAAGTGGGTGGTCCCTGGAAGCGATACACCTATCGACTGCGGGCCGGACAGACCGACCCGCGCGGGCGACTGGCTATCAGGGTCAACCGGGCCGGCACGATCTGGTTCGATGTCGTGTCGTTGTTTCCCCGCGAGACGTTCAAGGACCGTCCCAACGGGCTGCGGTCCGATCTGGCCCAGGCTTTGGCCGATCTGAGACCCGCCTTCGTCCGGTTCCCTGGCGGCGCCACCGTCGGCGGCTTGAATCTGGACAATCGCATCAAGTGGAAAAACTCCATCGGGGACGTCGCCGCGCGCAAGGGCACGATGAACCTGTGGGGCTATTGGACCTCCAACGGCTTGGGCTATCACGAGTACCTGCAGATGTGCGAGGACATCGGGGCCGCGGCCCTGTGGGTCTGCAATGCCGGCTTCAGTGACAGTGATCGACGGTCCGAGGTGTGCCGCCCCGATGAGGTGCAAGAGTACGTGCAGGAGGCGCTCGATGCGCTGGAATACGCGCTGGGTCCGGCTGACTCTGAGTGGGGGGCGCAGCGCGCTGCGAACGGACATCCCGATCCATTCGATCTCAGGTACATCGAGATCGGCAATGAAGCAAATGGCCGGGCGTACGAGGACAACTATAGGCAATTCTACGAGGCCATCAAGACGCGGTATCCGAAGGTGACGATCATCAGCAACAGCGACTTCAACGGCCGGGCGCCCGTGGAGGTCGTCGACCATCACAAGCATGGCGGCCCCAGTTCGTTCTTCGATGATTTTCACCGCTATGACAACGCCGACCGCAGTGGCCCGAAGATCTGCGTCGGCGCCTACGGCTGCAACCGCGGCGTCGGCGAAGGGAACCTGATGGCTGCCTTGTCCGAGGCGGTGTTCCTGATGGGACTGGAGCGCAACGGTGACATCGTGGTCATGTCGTGCCACGCGCCGCTGCTATTTAACGTGAATGACGTAGCGCAGCCTGGCGGTATGATCGCGCTCGACAGCGCGCGGATCGCGCGACGCAGCTCGTACCACGTCCAGAGGCTATTCTCGTTGAATCGCCCGGATGAAATCTTGCAGACCCGGCTGACACCTGCGCCGGAGCCGAGAGAACTGGATATCTACGCCTTGGCCGGTCTGGACAGGGAGAACAACGAAGTGATCCTGAAAGTGGTCAACCGCGCAAGTCGGGCCCGCAACGTCACGATTGACATGAACGGCTTCGCCATCGAGAAGGCAGCTTCAGTGACTACGCTTGCTAATGAAGACCTGACGGCTGAAAACAGTATCTTCGATCCGGAGGTTGTCGTGCCGGTCGAGTCAGAGTTCGACCAAGCCGGCCCTCGGTTCGATTACACCTTCAAGCCTTGCTCCCTGACGATCCTGCGCCTCGAGGTGCGGCCATGATCGCACCCGCCGAGCGGGTCTCTGCCAAGGAGGCGCCACAATGAGAAGACACATGATTGTCCCGCTTACGCTGCTTCTTTCAAGCGTTGCCTTCGGCCTGGACAGGCCGTGGCAGAACCTGTCGGACCCGGCTGCGGCGGAGGTGGCCGCGAACTTCAAGGAGCCGCCGCCGGAGTACAGCATGACGTTCTACTGGGGCTGGGAAGGGCCTGTGACCGAAGAGGTGATCGCGCGGGACCTGGCCGAGTACAGCTCCAAGAACGTCAGGGCCGTGACGCTGGAGGCGGGCTATCGCATGAAGGCCAGCTATCTGTCGCCCGAATGGTTCGCGTTGGTCAGGTACACGGTCGAGCAGGCCAAGCAGCGCAACATGCGCGTCTGGCTGGTCGACGAAGGCAAGTATCCCAGCGGCTTCGCGGGCGGCAGGTTCAGCCAGGAGCGGCCGGACCTGACGATGCAGACGTTCCGCGTCGCGGATCGGTTCACCGTCGCGGGCGGCCAGGCGGTGGACCGCGAAGCCGGCAACAGCGCGATCTGCGCCATAGCGACCAATGAGGCTGACGGCACGGTCCGTGTCATCGAGCCGAAAGCAGACCGCCTGACCTGGACCGCACCTGAGGGACAGTGGGGCGTGCAGGTGATCGAACAGCAGTTTCGCACCTCCGCGACGCGCTCGGTCAACAATCCGAAAGTCGGTGCCAAGGACGGGACCCACGCACTGTGCGATTATCTGAATCCCGAGGCGGTCGCGAAGTTCATCGAATGGACCCACGAGCAGTACAGCAAGGTCGTGGGCGACGAGTTCGGCAAGACCGTGCTCGGGTTCAGAGGGGACGAGCCCGACTATGGTATTGTCCCGTGGACGGATGACATCATCGACGAATTCCGCGTGAGGAAGGGCTACGACGTGCGCCCCTACATGCCCTCGTTCGTGGCCCGGCCGGGGGCGGTCCTGACAGAGGCTCAACAGAAGGCCAAAGCCGACTATTGGGATGTCTGGTCGAGCCGATTCGAGAAGAGCTTCTTCGGTCAGCAGGCTGAATGGTGCGCAGCGCATAACGTCGAATACCTGGTCCATCTGAACCACGAGGATGATTTGCCGGCGTTGGCGCGTTCGGAAGGCGATTTCTTCCGCTGCATGCGGCCGGTGCAGATGCCGGGTGTCGATGCGATCTGGGACCAGATCTGGCCGGGCAAGGTGTCGGACTATCCAAAGCTCGCTTCTTCTGCGGCGCATCTGTTCGGCCGGCCCCGGTCCTTCACGGAGAGTTTCGCGGCGTACAAGCCCGCCCCGAATGCGGCGCAGGCCGAGTGGATTCTCAATCATCAGTTGGTGCGCGGGATCAACATGGTCGAAGTCATGTGGATTCCCGCTTCGACCTCGGGCCAGTCAGGCATGAGAGGATGGCTCGCCGACGAGCGGTTCCCGGCCATCGCCAAATACATCAACCGGGTGTGCTATGTCCTCTCGCAAGGCCGTCCTACTGCTGAGATTGCTCTCTATCAGCCGACGATGAGTCTCTGGCTGGGCGACGATGAGGCGAACAAGAGCATGCTCGCGATCGCGCAGGAGTTGCTGGAACATCAGCGGGATTTCGATTTCGTCGACGACGGCTCCATCGCCTCCGTCCTGACGCTCGAAGGCAGCGAACTGAGGAACCTCAGCGGTCAGGGCTACGGCGCTGTGCTCATCCCCTCGGTGACCGCCATGTCGAAGGCGGCGCTGGACAAGTTGAGAGCATTTGCGGCGGCAGGGGGCATGGTGGTCTTCATCGGACGCGAGCCTTCGCTGGTCGTGGACAAGACCTTCCTGAATGCCAAGGCACCGACCGATTTAGATTGGGCGCAGCGCGAGTCTTCCGGTATCCTGACGGGAACGACCCTCGCTGCACCGCCCGCTGCCGATGTGACATTCGATCAATCCTGTCCCGTCGTGAAATACTGCCACCGACGCTGGCGTGATGCAGATGTGTATTTCTTCTTCAACGAGAGCGCGGAGGGACAATCGCGGAAGGTGACCCTGGTCGGCAAAGGACGGGCCCAGGTCTGGAATGCATTTTCCGGTGATATC
>CAZGRF010000094.1:1813-3377 GCA_964527825.1 uncultured Pirellulales bacterium | reverse complement strand
GACACCAGCGCTCACAGCGGCAAGATAGAACTGACTCTGGCGTTGCAGCCCTACGAGACGCGGCTGGTTGTTGTCGGGGCGACGCTGTGAGGTTACGACTGGGAAGGCGAGCCGTGCGAATACGTGCAGCAATCTTCGCGGCGACGGTCCTGGTGACTTGCTCCAGGGCCGAGGCGCTGAACCGAGCGGAAGTGACGTTTCAGTCAAGTAGCCTTTTGCAGAAAGGAAGATCGTGGCCAAGCGCTCGTCGTTGTACGTATTGATAGGCCTCCTGCTCAGCGCGCAGGCCCAGGCGAAGTCCTACGATGTCAGGGAATACGGCGCGAGCGGGAACGGCACCACGCTCGACACGGGGGCCATCAACAAGGCGATTGAGGCCGCGGCGGCCGCGGGGGGTGGGACCGTGTACTTCCCGGCCGGCACGTATGCCAGCTTCTCCATTCGCCTCAAGAGCAACGTCGCGTTGTACCTCGACCACGGAGCGACGCTGCTGGCGGCTGAGCCCAACGGGACCGAGGGGTATGACCTTGCCGAAGCCAACGAGTGGGGGGACAAGTACCAGTACCAGGATTTTGGACACAGTCACTGGCACGACAGCCTCATTTGGGGAGAGAAGCTTGAGAACGTTTCCATCCTGGGTCCGGGGCTGATCCATGGCAAGGGGCTGCGCAAATGGGACAGCGATCAGCCCGGCGTGGGCAACAAGGCCGTAGCGTTGAAGCTATGCCGCAACGTCATCATACGCGATGTGACCTTCCTGATGGGCGGCCACTTCTGCATCCTGCCGACCGGCGTGGACAACTTCACCATCGACAACGTCAAGATCGACACCAACCGCGATGGCATCAACGTCGATTGCTGCCGCAACGTGCGCATCTCCAATTGCACGATCAACTCGCCGAACGATGATGCGATCGTCTTGAAGAGCTCCTATGCTCTCGGCACTGCGCGCGCGACTGAGAACGTGACGATCACCAACTGCCAGGTCACCGGCTACGATGAGGGCACGTACCTCGACGGGACCTTTGGGCGCACGCAGGAGCGCGCCCCCGACCGCGGCGGGGTCACAGGGCGCGTCAAGTTCGGCACCGAGTCGAACGGCGGATTCAAAAACATCACGATCTCGAACTGCGTCTTCGAGCACTGCCGGGGTTTTGCCCTGGAGACGGTGGACGGCGGGCTGCTGGAGGATGTCACCATTAGCAACGTCACCATGCGTGACATCACGAATTCCCCGTTCTTCTTGCGTTTGGGCCGGCGGATGCGGGGGCCGGAAGGCGTGCCCGTAGGCAAGCTGCGGCGGGTGAACATCAACAATGTCATTGTCTACGGCGTCAACCCACGCTACGGCGCGCTCATCATGGGCATCCCGGGCCACGACGTCGAGGACGTCAAGCTCAGCAACATCCGCATCCTGGTGAGCGGCGGTGCTTCCGGGGAGCAGGCTGCGGTAGAAGTCCCCGAGCTGGAGACAGCCTACCCCGATCCCAAGGAGTTCGGCCAGATTCCGGCCTATGGCTTCTTCATCCGCCATGCGAAGGGGATCGAGCTGAACAATGTTGAC
>CAZGRF010000094.1:0-1713 GCA_964527825.1 uncultured Pirellulales bacterium | reverse complement strand
GGAGATTTGGGAGCTTACAGCCGGGAGGCCACAGACGCTGCCAAGGCCAGGCTCAAGGAGACTATCGTAGCCGTCTTCGCCGGCGGGCGGCACGGGTACATCAGAGGCGAGCGTGTCAATCTCGACCCTGACGATTGGCGCACCGAGGCCGTCATCGTCAAGGGCAAGGTGATGGTGCCCAAGAAGTTCGCCTTGTCGGCATTCGGGATCAAGCGGCTGCCCTGGTTTGGCCTGCGGATCGCCCAGAAGAAAGGCATGGTGTCGATCTCCGATCTTGCAGCCAGGCGGAAGAAGAAGGTTTTCCAGGACGAGCGCGGCCTGGTGATCGTCACGGATGAACCGATGACACTCACCGATTCGGAACTGATGGACTCGATCGTCACGCTCTTCGATACGCCGGAGAAATTCGCCGACCCGGACATTGCCTACCGCAACATCCCGTCTCTGCGCGCATGGGGCAACTGGAAAGAGCATGTCCGGTTCACACCGGAACAGTTGGCTCTGTACGATGGCCCCGAAACCACCTGGTTCTTGATACGTGAGAAGCAGTATGACGACGCAGGTCTTAGGCCGCAGGAGCTGAACTCGAAGCTGCCGCCGGTCGGTGTGCATCCCCGGGTGCTATTTGGCCCGGAGGATATCCCGGCCCTCGCCGCACGCATCAGGTCTTCGCGAGCGGGGCGAGCATCCTGGAACGAGGTCGAGACGTTCCTGCGCGACACCTGGCTGGACCCGAACACCAATGACGGCGCTGTCTTCCGAAAACTCTGCACGGGAAACCCGGCGGGCCTGGAAATAGACAGTGAGATGCTCCAAGGACAGATGCTCGGCGCCCAGGCGCTGCAGATCAGCTATGTGGCGCGGTGTCTCAATGTGATCGCCCTCCATTCCCTGCTGACCGATAACGACGCGCTCGGCAAGAAAGCCGCTGCTGCTATCGGCAGTTACTGCACGCTGCTGGAACCGCGCGTCGACGCCTGCCGGGATAACGCCGGTCTTTTCGATAGCCGCTGGTATAGTATGAGCAGGCTCGTTGGGGGTGCGGACCTGGCGTTGAGCTACGATTTCGCGGCCAAGTGGATGACCGACGAACAGAAGGCGTTGGTTCGTCGCGTGGTCGTCAAAGCCATTGCCGGACGCCGTGGCTATGGCCAGGACGGACCGGTGCGGGTCCGCGACGTCGGACGCGTCGCAAGGGACCTGACGCTCTTCCTGGCGGACGCGGCGATCGAGGGCGAGAGCGGCTTCGACCAGGAAATCTACGACAGCGGCGTCGAAACCGTGAAGGCGTTCCTCCAGTGGGGCATCAGCCCGGCCGGGACTCTGCGCGAGTCCAACAGCGCCGACGAGGGTGCGATAGAAACGCTGATGCTCTCTATGATCGCAATGGCCAGACGAGGCGCGAACACGTTCGGGCATCCGCACCTCCGCGCGCTGCCCCGGTCGCTGGTGCAGTGCACCTCGCCCAGCGGCCGTGTAACGGTCCCGCGAGGTCCTTCGGGCCCGCAGCCGGTGAGCGGCCGATCGGTCAGTGTGTTGAAGACATTCTTTCCTGACGACCCATGTGTCGATTTCTTGTTGGCCCGCGCCGGGGGTGTGACAGACCGCCGAGACCCGCTGCGCGAGGTGGGCCGCTCGGATTTCGCGGAGATGCACCTTTATGATGCTGGGTGGGACAGGATAGCACGCGCCGACCTCGGTCTGCCGCTGGAT
>CAZGRF010000093.1:0-11021 GCA_964527825.1 uncultured Pirellulales bacterium | reverse complement strand
AGGCGAATTCGCCGAAGAATTCTTTGGCCCTTCTGTCACGGGCGTGGGCGGCTTCGATCTCATTGGTGAACGTGCCGAGGTGCTCGGTCCGGCCGTTGTGGGTGATCTTGGCGAGGAATTTATCGCCGCGGCGGATGACGCCCAGGAACCGCGAACTGGCGTGCTGGGGGCGGGTGTTCCGGCGGTTCTGCTTGCGCGTGCAGAGGCGCAGGTTGGCCCGGCGGTTGTTCAGGCCGTTGCCGTCGATGTGGTCGACAATCTTGCCACGCGGCGGGGACATCAGCAGCCGGTGCATGGCGACCGACTTGCCGTTGATGACGGTGGCGGCGTAGAAGCGGCCGCGACATTCCGTCGCGTGCCAGCGGAAGCGGCTGAGATATTCATAGTCGGCGGCGTCGACGATGGCGAACTTGCCTTTGGTCAACGCGATATGACGCACGCCGGAGTCGGCCGGGGCGGGCGGCTCGTCGCGCTGCGGCGGCTTGCGCCGGGGGCGGAAGTTGCGGCAGGGGCCGGAACAGGGGACCTGGCGCATCTGGCCTGGTGCATCCGGGTGGTTGGCACAGAACGGGCCGACCGGCCAGCCCGAGGAGAGGGTCCGCAGCCACAGGCCGGCATCCCATATCGCGTGAGCGCAATCGTAACAGGTTCGCATGGCAATCTCCGTTTCTCGTGAAGCAGCCTTTCGCTTCGAGTTTCTGGGAATCGTCACGCGACGCGCTGCGTGCTCGGAGTTGCCTGGGCCACCCGGGCCGAATTGCCGCCTCGCTGCTGCGAGGCAATATCATAGTAGGCGATCAGGGGTGATTCGTCAAGGAATTCCCCGAGAATATGGCCGGCCGACGGTTGCATCTGTCGGGTGGGCAGGATGAGAGAATCGGAGCCGTCGGGGCGGTCACCCTATCATGCCGGGACTTCTATCTTGCCTTTCCGGCGCGGGACTGTAGAATGGACTGCAACGTGGCGCTGCCGATATGTCTGCTCCAGATGGCCGTGAGCCGGATGTGGGTCAGGTGCCTATGGCCAAATTGCCGCACGGAGGGTATGCATGGGTGCGATGCTCAGCGATCTCAGTCGAGTGAGCCAGGGCGGTGGCCGAGATGATGCGGCTGCCTCCCGAGCCCGTCGGACTGGTAGAAACCTTGTCATTCCTGGTGTTCGACCCGCGTGCTGCCTTGAACGCATCTTCTGCGCGGACGCAGAAGTTGGCTGAACTAACATATCTATCGGAAGGGGTAGTAAGATGAAGAAACGCGTTGCGGTCTCTGTCATCGTGGCCCTGTTGTGGTGTGGGTCTGTTCAAGCCGCCAGTGTTGACTGGATCGACGGTATTGGGGCGGTAGCTCCGGGCGGCTGGTCGATCAGTCCGATGAATCCGACCCCTACGGATGTCATTACGTTCAGCGGACCGACCGACACCTCATACGGAAATAGTTGCAGCGCCGAAGCGACGTTCGGGGGTACGCCTTATCTGTCGGTCAGCAGTGTCACGAAGACGATCGAATTGAAGTTTCAGGGGCCGGCACCGACGATGTGTCCCATGATTTATAAACCGACGGTCGGCTTTCAGGGCTACTTTGGCCCCTTAGCTGCCGGCAAATGGACCTTCCGATGTACACATCCTCTCATTGCATTCGAACTGAAGTTCACCGTGGGCGGCAGCACCATCTACGTTGATCGCAATGCGCCGTTGACGATCTGGACGCCGGACGGCAGCAGTTGGGTGAGAGCCTACCCAAGCCTGCAGGACGGCTTGGCGGCGGCGAAGGCCGGGGATACGCTTCATGTGGCCGACGGTACCTATGTGCCTGATGATGGAGCAGGCATCACGCCGGGTGACCGCACGGCTTCCTTTCAGATTCCCGATGGTGTGACAGTCTTGTGCGGCTTTGCGGGGAACGGTGCCCTTAATCCGGACGCGCGGGATGTTGACGCGTATCCAACGATCCTAAGCGGCGATCTGAACGGAGACGATCTCTGGGGAATTGTGAATACTCAGGACAACAGCTACCACGTCGTCTCGGCCGCGGCCGGCGGCGTACTCGACGGTGCGGTTGTTACCGCCGGCAATGCGAACGGTTCCGGGAACGATGGCTGTGGCGGCGGTGTTTTGCTGGAGTCATCGAGCCTGGCGATAAGAGACTGCAAGATCAAGGGCAACAAGGCTGACTTCGGCGCCGGCGTGGCCTGTCTGGAGGGCATCGCGCCGGTTCTCACCAACACGGAGATCACCGGCAACTGGGCCTACATCTTTGGCGGGTGCCTTTACAACGATGATGCTAACGTCGAGATGGCCAACTGCCTGATTACCGGCAACACCGCCAGCCAGGCGGACATGTTGGGCGGCGACGCCATCCTCAACCACATGGGCAGTCTTGACATCATCAACTGCACCATCGCTGACAATCGCCCCGGCCACTTACTCCCCGCCAACGGGAGAGCCATTGTCAATCTGATCTGGGGGCCCGGCGTCGTCGACAGCGTTTCCGTCAGGAACAGCATTATCCGAAACGGCGGCAACGAGATATGGAGCACCGAGCCTGGCATTGTCACCCTGTACTACAACAACGTCGAAGGCGGCACCAGTGGGTACAGCGGCTTCGGGAACATAGATGGGGACCCACTGTTCAAGAATCCCGGCCTGTTTGGCATAGAAGGTCAGTGGTACTTCGATGACGACGGATACACGCTCCTGGTCGGTTCGCCCAGCATCGATGCCGGGAACCAATCGTACCTGCCCGCGGGCCTCACTGAGGACATCAACGGCGACCCGCGAGTCCAGGACGGCCAAGTGGACCAAGGCGCCTACGAAGGATCCGGCATACCGCCGCTGCCTCCCGCGGTGGTCCTCGTGCCTAACGTGGTCAATCAGACACAGAGTGCGGCGCAATCCGCTATCACGAGCGCGGGCCTTGTCGTAGGAACGATTAGCTACGCCTACAGCAGCACCGTAACTTCCGGCCGTGTCATCAGCCAAGATCCGGCCGGCGGCTCGACCGCTGTCGTCGGTTCGGCCGTGGACCTGACCATCTCGCAGGGACCGGCCCCAGGACCGGCCTGGACGCTGTATGGGACCTCTGATGTAACGATGACGATATCGAGTCCCGTGCCTACGCTTCCGATCACGGTGAACGGCTCGGGCATATGGTCGTTCTACGCCCTCAGCGCCACCGAGTATAAGATCGAGATCACGCCAATCTCGGGTATCGGTGGCACCTGGACCGTGACCCCGTCGACCGGCGCGGCATCTTACGGCTCGAACACTGTCTCCTTTACCTTACAGGGCACGAATGTCAACGTCAGTTCCCTGTCCCCCGGAGAGCGGACGGTCGCAGTCATCAAGTTCTATACGAGATAGGTCTGTAATCGACGCGACAAAGGGAGTCTCCTATAGGTTCCCTTTGTCGCGGAGGAAACCAAGGACAGCGGCGCCGGTGAGAGGGTAGACCGTTCCGCCGATTCCGACGGCAACGCCCGGCAAAGGCGCTGCTGCGTGTCCCAGAAACAAACGCTACCGCTGAGACTGTTTTGCCCCTCGGAGACAACGCAATATCACCCAGGTCCACCGTCGCTCCGCCTTTGCCTTCGATGGGTACACGCTCGCGGTGCCTGACGCCGAAACCGCCGGCATTGACGCTCATGAGATACCGGCAGTCTGGCGGCGGGAACGGGGACGCCAGTGACACTGACGAGGTGGGCCCCGTACCGTGAGGCCGGGACCTGGCCTCCTTCGGTCCCGAAACCGAGCAGGCTGTGGTTCCGTCGTTCATCCGCTTGCCGGCGATTCAGGCTTGACAGCGCCGCGCCCGGGCATACCCTGGATTTGGGTACTCCTTAATTGTTCTTCTCACGAAGATTATTGGGATTGTATCGAATCGTGGCACTGCCGTATTGATGCACCAAGCTGCCTCGCAAAAGAGCTCCTTGTGCGGCCGGCTGCGCGGACTGATCCACCTTGCCGGCAAGAATCTCGTCTGCACACGCAATCAATTCCGTGATATAGGAAGCAGGCCGGGCTTCGCCGTGTCCGGGCAGAAGCACCTCGTATCGGTCTTTCCATTTCAGGAGACGTTCCATGCTTTTCCTATAGGTCTCCAGTGGTATGTTCGTAATCTGCATCCAGGTCTCACCGTTGGCCGTGTCGCCACCGAACAGCATCTTCTCCTGAGCGTCGAGCAGGCAAATGCTCCCTGGCGTGTGTCCGGGCACGCCGATGACCTCCAGCTTCTTGCCGCCGAGATCGAACACGTAACCGTCCTTGATCGGTATAAGCTCGGTGCCGCCGCTGTATCGCTTCGCCGCGTCCAGGTCCGCCTCATGGACATATATCTTCTCAAAGGCGTTGTTGCTGCCGGAATGGTCCGGATGGGCATGCGTATTGACGACCAGGAGAGGAAGCGGCGTGAGAGCCTTGATGTCCTCCGGCGTGATATTGCCGGGATAGCCGGTATCGATCAGCAACGCCTTCTCTCTGCCGACGACCAGGTACATATTGACTAGCGTTGCAGTCGTTTCAGGAATCAATCGGAGGACCCCGGTCAGCAGCGTCCTGTCCATCGCAGGCGGCGTTGCCGTCGCCGTGCCGCGCGGGCGAGCCTGCCCGCCTGCGGCAGAGGCAGTTTGTGCACCTGCTCCAATCGCCAGAGAAAGAGAAACAACGACACCAACCAACAACACTCTCTTTAGCTTCAACATGATAGGATCTCCGCAAAAGCACGATGGAACCTGAATCTTCACGTCAATCTTAAAAGAACCTCCAACAAACTCCGCTCGCAATGGCGTCCTATTGCAGAGCTGCAATATCCTAAATAGGGACCACGCCCATTCGCCCCAAGGCTTAGTTCTTTTGGGCCGGGCCCGTCGGCTCGAAGATAATCCTCCGATAGGAGGCAAGGCTCGGTGTGCCGCTATCCGTCACCTCGCAGATCACATGGAAGCTCTTTCCCGCAGAATCGGAAGGGACCTCAACTGTCGCCCGGTTCGAGTCGTTGCCTGAAATCGTGACATCCTGTGTGTAGTTCCCCGCTTCGGTGAAGACCCACCATGAAAACGTCAGCTTGTCACCATCGGGGTCTTTGGTTTCCGAAGCGTCGAGTGTCACCGGAGTACCTTGCGTGGGGCCAATCTTGATACCGGTAAGGCTGCTGTCCCCGTTGACAATCACAACCGGATTTCGATTGCCGGCGCCATCCTTCGCCCAGTCCATTCGGGCCGCAAAATTGTTGAATATCGCGGGATAGAAATGGGTCTGATACTTGGTGGATACCCTGTATGTCTGGGTCCCTTCATAGTTGGTATAGGCATGGGTTTGCTTGTCCGGACCAACACTCCAGGTGAAGTACCCTCCCCAGCCGCCCTGGGTTGGAACGTCGGGATCGGAGAGCCCGACAGGCATGAGATGGAGAAAGGAAGGCGTGTCGCCTTCAACGCCCCATCGGTATTTCGGATACAGGGCGCCGAGGTTCCCATGACCCTGGATATGGGTGGCGTAGTCCGCCCAGTGGTTTACCCCGGTGGAGTTTTGAAAGAGCCAGGCACACTCGTCCCAGATGAACAGAAGGTCCTCCGCAAACTGCTTGCGCATCCATTGATGGGAGCTGATCGAAAAATCGACCGTTGCCCCCCACGGCTTGTCCTGATCCGTTATCGTGTAGGTACGGATCTTGTGTAAAAAGGTCTTGAGCTGCTCCGGAGATCGATCTTTCTGCACGCGCCAGATCGCCTGCGCCAGGGTGTTGCCCCCGCCCCATACGGTTACCCAAACGGGACGGTTGTCATTCTCATCGGCCATCTTGATAATCAAATTGCTGCCTGGAGAATCGTTGTTCTTGCCGATGAAACGATATCCCATTTTCGTGCTGCCCAACGTAGTTCGGGACCGCAAATAATCCGGGCTTGGCCAGTATCCTATTTCCTGGCGCGATTCGTCGGATAGATGACCATCCTGATCGGAACGTTTTTTCAGGTTGGGCAGGTCCTTCTCGTAGGCATCGATGGCATCCCGAATAAGATCGATACGCTCCCGGCCACCGTTATTGCTCCACCCCGTAGTGGCCACCAAACCTTCGATCTCGAACAGGTCGGCATGCGCCAGCAGCCGAATCATCGACTCCATGTCGTCGGGTTCCACATTGTTGGGCGCAATGTCGGTCAGCACGATGATTCGCGGCTTAGGCTCGGCCGCCGGGGATGTCGCGGATAACACCAGGGACAACAGAAGCCCGAGTGAAGAAGCCACGCATTTCTTGAACATGCCGCTTTCCTTTCGATCAATCTTCTTTGTCAGTGACAGGCCCCACGGATGGTGGGCGCGGGGCGTGGGTATCCATCCGGCAGGGCCCAAAACAAGGTCTGACCCTCGACCCTCCACATCGCCGTGTTGCGACCACTCATAGTTTCGCCCCCTCGCTTTTCAGATCGACCTCATCGACCCCAAATCCTTCGGCGATGACGATGTGGTTTGGGTCGGTTAGAATCAGCCAAGGCAGGGCTTTGATGCCCCAGGCAGGACGGGTCTTAGTCCCGTCATCCTGAGCCATTCCGAGCGGAAAGGTGATAGCGTTGTCCTTCGCCCACGTCTTGAGGGTCGCGTCGTCCATTTTCGATACCTGTATGGCGACGATAGCGACTCCCTTCTGCCGAAGCTGCTCGGCTTGTCTGACCAGTTGCAGGACGGCGTTGCGCGACGGACGCTGCTGCATGTCGATAAAGCAGACGAGGATCATCTTGTCCGTGGCCTGCTCCGGGCTGAAGCCAATGTCGATTCCTTCAAACGAGGATATCTTCCCCTCTTTCAGAGCTGCTGGGATCAAAATGATTCGATCGCAGTAGTACGTGTCCCGCCATCCGGATTCGATCCGAGTGCCGCGAGCGTCCATGACCAGGTACTCGATGCCTGGGAGGATTCCGTCGATCTTCAGGCGACCCTCCGCATCGGTCGTCACCTGGTGATCTTCCGTACGCAGGGTGTCGTTACCCCACATCATCGGCGTGACGTTGACCGGCATGTTCGCGCAGGGCTTTCCCAGCTTGTCCTTGAGGACCCTGTTGGCGGTCTGTCCCTTCTTCATGACGAGCGGCGTCGAGAGCACGGCCGGATCTTCGACCGAATCGATCGTTTCCGCCAATACATGTTGAAAGTCTTTGGTGTTCGCGTAAACGAAGAGTTTTTGACCCGCCGGCACTCCCTTCAATTCGAAAGTGCCGTCGGCGCCTGTACGTGCGTTGGTAAAGCTGAATCCTGCCTCCAAGGGGGCGCCATCCGTCGATGAACTCAACGTGAATATCTTGACGTCGGCTGCGGGCGTTCCGTCCGGAAGCTGCACTTTCCCTCGTACGCTCGTCAATCGGACCTGGCCGGTATCGGCTGCCACCTTGCCGTCTCGCCACACGTAGCGCACACCGCGCCGTCCGTTGATCGCGACGCTTGTCCCCCCCGGTACATTGGGCACAAAGGCGCCCAGAGCGGCGAAATCGGGGTTGAGGTCCACGGCCTCTACCTTGTAGCTCACCCGCGTCCGCTCCTCCTGGCCACGGTCATCCCGAGCCACTTCCTCGTAGGTACTTTCAACCGGCACCCAGACTTCGTCGACCTTCTCGCACTTGACTCCCGAAAGTACGAAAGAGATCGAAACCAATGGAGGGTGTCGCTCCCAGAGCAGGGTGGAGGGCAACCCTGCAGGACGTGTTTGAGGATAGACGTCTTTCACTTTCACGGGGCGCGTCCCATACAGATCATTCGGTCCTTTCTGTACCTCGGCGCGAAGGACATTGTAGCCGTGATCGGGGCTTAACCATACGCTGTACTTGCCACCGGGAGTTGTGGCATCGAGGACATAACACATAATCCCGTCTATCGCCTCCACGTCCTTTCTGATCGCCAGTCCGTTGTCCTGTGCCATGAGTTCGGAAAACGGACGCTCGTCCGACAAGTACCTGCCCTGCAGCATTGGGGTGCCGGCGAAAGCCTGCACCACCGGGTGCGGCGAAACGTCATCCATGAGAAGGACACCGGTTTCTCTTCCGTGAATGACTCCCACGAAGTTCTCATAGTAGTAACACTTCCCGTCCCAAATGGGCCGAAAGGCTGGTCGTTTGGGACGTGTAAGTGGCTCATCCAGACTCTTCAGGCCATTCCAATTGGTCAGCAGAAGGTCCCACTTGTCTCCATCCACGCGCAGCTCGCTCATTTGACAGACGTAGTTGGGACCAGCGTTCCCGGGAGCCACCCTCTGCGTTCGTGCTTCGCCGCGCACAACCACCCTCTGCATAGCTTCTTGACGGATTTCCCACGCTTTCAACAACTCCCGGGCCGACGGCTGAGAGGCCCGAAGGGATGGAGACCAAATCACGACAAGGCTGATCCAGACCGTGCTCTTGAGCATAGGGTACCCCTGATACTCTTCAAGAAATGTGCTTACCGGAAGAGGAGCCGGGCGTCCGACTTCTCATTCGATGCCTCCAGTGGATATGGGAGCCGTTCCGGCCATTTCCGGGGGCGGTGTATTTGATTGCGCCAAGAGCGCACCGGCTGAAACCCGTCCTGCCGATTGTCCTGCGGGACACTTCCGGTCTATTAGCCATAGGCACTTCCAACATCCGCGTGTCCTTCACTTCGTTGCGGGGACAAGGATAGCATATGAAACGCAGATGGCAAGAGGGAAAGGGTGTTTCAGTCCTTAGTCTTGGGCGTTGAGTTTTTAATCAGAGCGATCTAACCTGGCGGGCAATGTGACGCCCTCGCGCTCAGAGGTGAGTCTCAGGTCCCCAGCCGAGGGTGGTTGGGCCACAGTCTACTTCCCGGGAATCTGACGATTGTTGACGGTTGTCGGCAACAGTGTATGATATTGAGAATTGCAGCAGTAACTCAAACAGTAGTGGTGCGGAGGAAATGTCACGACTCCGCAGTGATGTCTGTCGGACAAGGCCCGGAACCAGCGGTCGAGATCGTAACAGCGGCGTTTCCCGGAGTAATAGCCGATGAGCTTGAGAACACTGTTTCTTTGTTTCGTCCTTCTTGCTTGCGGCTTACCGGCCGTCGCAGACGCAGATGATGTTGGACAATGGGTTGTTGCAACGGCCCCCGATTTCCTGGACGCTCTGGCGCCTCTGATCGTTCACCGACGCGCGGAAGGATTCCACGTGGTCGTTGTCAAGACCACGGACGTGCTTAGCGGCGAGCAAATCAAACGGGGCCAGGCCGTACCATTGCGAGAACACCTCCAGAGGTTATGCAGCCAAGCGCATGGAAAGAGCTTCATTTTGTTGGTGGGCGCTGCTACCGCGTCGGACCCCATCACGGCTGAGAAGACAATTGTGCCGCCATTGCGGGGGACTATCGGCCGGATGAAAGGCCGGCCCAGCGATAATGGTTATGGCTGCATGAGCGAAGATCTCATGCCCACCGTGGCGGTAGGCCGGTTCCCGGCGCGGAACGTCGAAGAAGCCGAGCGGATGGTCCGCAAGACGTTGGACATGGAGAAGGAATCCCCGTCTGAGTCATGGCAGAACCGATTGGTCATGATCGTCGGAAACCCAGGCGGAAGCAACTGGATGGAGAAGCGTTTTGCCGAATTGTTCATTCAGATCGCCGGGCAGAGCCGACTGAGTGAGTTGCACCCGTCCTGGAGCGTTCGTGCGATCGTTCACAGTTCTTCATCACCCTTCAATGTTCCAGGGGATCGACTGCGCGGCACAGCCGTGCGTTATCTCGAAGAAGGCGAGATGTTCTCGTTCTACCTGGGCCATTCGGGTGCTTCCGGTTTGTGGTCGGACGGCAGCAATTTCATGTCCCGCGAAGATTGGACCAAGTTGAACATTCCACGGGGGAAAGGGGTGTTCTTTACGTGTGGCTGCTTTGCCTGCCAGGTGCGCGGAATCGGCGGCGAAGGATATGGTCTCGCAGCCATGCGCAACCCATGCGGCCCGGCGGCGGTAATGGGCGCCTACGGAGAGAGTTATGCGGCGATGGGACAGTTGGCGGTCGACGGAATGCTGCAGTGTCTTTCGATGTCTCCGGCGCCTGCGCGCTTGGCCACGTTTTGGCTGGCCGCCAAAGCGGGATTGGCCAAGGGCCAGATCAATCCCGTGATATTCCGAATGTACGATCAGGTCGATGGCAGTCGCGGAAAGGTCCCCCTGGAAGTCCAGCGAGAAGAACACCTGCAAATGTGGACGCTATTGGGCGATCCCGCCTTGCGCCTCCCGATTCAGCCGCTGGACATAGAATTGGAGGCCGAAGGCGATACGGCCTCTCCCGGAAAATCGATCCACGTGAAGGGCACACTGCCGGATCGGTTGTCGGGAACGAACGTTTGCATTACCTTGGAGCGACCGATTGGTTCCATGCCTGCCGACCATGAGGCAGCCACGGATGCACCTGCCGATATTCGTAACCGTGTAACGATGGAGAACCATCAACGGGCCAACAACGTCACTATTCTCACCAAGGAAGTTGCGCCGCGAGACAGGAATTTCGAGTGCGAGGTGGAACTGCCACAGGAGGTTCCCTGGTCAACAGTCATCATTCGCGCGCGCAGCATCACAGAAACCCAGGCAGCCCAAGGCATCTTGGTCGTGCCGGCACGCAAAGAAGAGAATTAGCGTGTGATCCAAGCAGCCGATTCTTCTGTGAGTCCCGGCGACAGCATACTATCGACCTTTGAGCAGCCAGACGACGGTGTCCGGCTACGCTCTTGTCACCCCTTCGGAGGCAGGGGTCCAGGAAACTCGCATGAAAGCCTGGATCCCCGCCTGCGCGGGAATGACAACCATAGTCGCACAATGCAAAGGGCAGTTCAGTCCTCAATGAACTCGGGCAGATTCCGTCCAGTTGTGCTAAGGACACGGCTTCGACTTCGCTTGGCATGGCGGTCAGTTCGTAAACTGCGAGTGCCCCCCGTAGCGCCTCATGCTTCACGTACGACGCATCACGCCCAGCGCGTCGGGCTAGCGCTTGACGCGGGCGTTGCCTTCCCAGATGCTCCAGATTTGGTCCTCGTCGGCCGGTTGCGCGTAGTCGG
>CAZGRF010000092.1:0-11035 GCA_964527825.1 uncultured Pirellulales bacterium | reverse complement strand
CGCGGTCTCAAGGCCCTGCAGATACCGCAGGACCACCACCTCGCGATACTTGGCCGGCAGGGCCCGCACCGCTTGTCGGATCCGCGCGAATGTCTCGACGCTCATCGCCTTCGCTTCAGCACCATCGTCCGAGAGCGAAGCCGGCTCGTCGGCCATCGTGACCTCTCGCAGGCGGAAGACACGCCGATATCGTCGGCTGCGGCATTTGTTGAGGGTGATGGTAAAGAGCCACGTTCGCAGGCGACACTGGCCGCGAAATGTCCTGAGGCCTGTAAACGCAGAGACGAAAACGTCCTGAACCACGTCTTCCACGTCTTGGGGCCAACCGAGCAAACGATTGGCCAAGGCTGCGATCTCGGCCCCGTGCCTCTCCACGATTCTGTCGAACGCAGAATCATCTCCCCGGCGGGACCGCTCCACCAGGGTCTGCTCCTCGAGTTGGTCTGCCATGGCTGCTATATTAGACTCGCGCCGGGGCCGGCGCTTACAGAGAATTGGTGTCGCCGACCAGAATGAGCCTTTCTCTGCGCGCCAATGAGAAAGGCCCGGCAGTGATCCGGGCCTTCTTTGTGAGGTAAACCGTGTGAGCTTTCATTGCCTGGGTTTGAGACCGGCGGCTTTCTGCAGCCGCCCAATCATGTCGGCCCTTTCCCACGTGAAGTCAGGCAGGTCTCTGCCGAAGTGGCCGCCGTGCGCGGTCTGAGCGAAGATCGGCCTAGCCAACCTCAGGTGGGTCACCATGGCTTTGGGCGTGAGCGGGAAGATGTCCCTTACGATCTTGCTGATCTTCTTCTCACTGATGCGGGCCGTGCCTTCCGTGTTGACGAGCACGGAAATCGGCTCGGCCACGCCGATGGCGTAAGAGAGCTGGACTTCGCAACGGTCAGCCAGACCCGCCGCGACGATGTTTTTTGCGACATACCGAGCCATGTAGCTGGCAGTCCGGTCCACCTTGGTCGGGTCTTTGCCGCTGAAAGCGCCGCCGCCATGGCGTCCCCATCCCCCATAAGTATCGACGATAATCTTCCGTCCGGTCAGGCCGCAGTCGCCCTTGGGGCCACCGATCTCGAAGCGGCCCGTGGGATTGACGTGAAACTTGGTGTCCTTATCGACGAGACGCGCCGGCAGCACCGGCTTAATGACCTTTTCGATGATCTCGTTGCGCAACTTTCGATGGGGGATGTTCGAAGCGTGCTGCGTGGATACGACCACGGCGTGAATGCGCTTGGGCTTGCCGTCTTCGTATTCGACCGTCACTTGGCTCTTGCCATCAGGGCGCAGCCACGGCAGCTTCCTGGTGCGCCGGGCCTTCTCCAGTTGGAGCGTCAACTTGTGGGCCAGTTGGATCGGCATCGGCATCAGGGCAGGTGTTTCCTTGCATGCGTAGCCGAACATCAGACCCTGGTCGCCCGCGCCTTGTTCTTTGTGCAGCCCCTCTCCTTCGGTGACCCCTTGAGAAATGTCCGGACTCTGTCGCCCAACGGCTACCATCACGGCGCAGTTCTCGTAGTGAAAGCCCAGCTCCGGATCGTCGTAGCCTATCTCTTTGATCGTGTCGCGCGCGACCTGGGCGATATCCACCACCGCCTTCGACGTGATCTCGCCCGCCACGACGACCATGTCCGCTTTGACGAGGGTTTCGCACGCGACGCGGCTCTTCGGGTCCTGAGCCAGCATCGCGTCGAGGACCGCATCGGAGATACAGTCGGCCACCTTGTCCGGATGCCCCATCGTCACCGATTCACTGGTGAAGAGAAAGCTGTCTGTGTCGCAATTTGGATTGCCCGAATTCACGTTTTTCGCCATTTCGTCAGTACCTCACCAATTGTTGCTTGATTGACGTCGCCACAGGAAGGTCCATGAGGCGCCCGTTGGATACCCGCTCCTTCAGACCGGAGTCGCCAAGTGGAAAGTCACAGGCAAAAACGTCCCCATAATAGGCCTGCCTTACCCATCGTCAACGAAAAAGTGAAAGGGACTGTGCTTTGAGGTGAGCGGTGCGCTAGTGGCCGTTTGAGGCGTCGTCGAGCCGCCAGTCGAAGTTCGTATATTCGAGGGAGTAGTTCTCGACTTCGAGAAAGTAAACATCATCAGGTGTGAGGTAGCGGGTGATGAAACTCAGCACCGCCCGAGTCTCGGGCGGGCGGTTCTTGAATTTCTTGTCCGTCCCGTAGCGCGCGACGAATTCCTTGCCACGCCACGTCGGTTTGAACAGGGCCGAGAGATAAACAACGCCTTTGTTCCGATCTATCCTGAGTCCCTTGCCGTTGGTCAGAAAGGTCTTGGCCTGCTCGTCGAGCTGTCGATCCAACTCGTTGCCTCGGTACGGCGTCCGGGGCAGCGGCGGACCGGATCGGCTCGCGTACGTGATCGCCAGGAACACGCGCGGGTCACCGAACGTCTTGCGAAAGAAACGTCGCTCCACCTCGCCCAGAGTGAACTGCTCGTCCATCACAATGAACCGGTAGTCGCTCCATATACCTTCGATGTGCCGGATGTCGCTCGGAGGCCACGTCAGCCGCAGCCACCACGACGACTGAATGGGGTAGTTGCGGGCGATGACATCGAGCACCTTCAGGTTGTAGACATTGATCCAGAGCGCCAGCTTCTCCGGCTGCGTCCATCCCTCGTAGACGCGGGGTTCGAGCTCATCGGGCTTGGCCAGAAGCTCTCTCAAGAGCAGCCTCTTGCGTCGCAGGCTATTATAATCGACGTGGCCATCCGGACGGACATATTCCTGCAAGATCTCGGTGTATTCCTCGTAGAAAGAACCCAGGCCGTCGGCACCGAGGTCGTTGGCTTTCGCCGCCTCCGGAAGCGGCTGCATCTTCGTCGGCTCATTCGGTTCGCTGGACACCGGCTCGTTGGGTTCGGGTGCGAGAGGGGCGTTCGGCTCGCTGGCAGCTATCTGGTTTGGCTCTGGAGTAGCCGTCGGCAGCGGTCCAGCGATCCGTTCGGCAGCAGCCGGCTCGGGCGTCTTGGTTGCCGTAGGATCATTCGGTTCGGCGAAGTTCGGATGCGTATCGGGACTATCCACATTCGCAGGCGGAGGGAAGGGTTCCCAAGCGCGAGAAGCTCGCGTTTGGGGTCCCGAGGCAGTATTCTGCGTCCCGACGGAGGCTCGCGCATTCGGCTCGGTGATCTGTTGCGGGGGCGCCTGTGGCTGGGATCCGGCGCCCGCACAGCCGGTCAATGCCGGCAGCAGGCTCAGGAGTAGACAGATCGTCATTGCGAGCTTCGTCATGCAGTGTTTCCAGCCAGGTCTTGCTGCATCAGCACAGCGCGGCAGCACGTCTAAGATAAGGCATAAGACGATAAAGACAAGGTTTTGTTCACGTCGCCGGGCGCATCCGTCCTGGTTCCGATAAGAGCGGGCCACCCGCCCACATGCGCCTGCCCGGATGTGCCCTGGACCGTGTGTGCCAATTTAGCTTGACATGATCGCCCGTGTAAGTTAAGCTGGATAAGATATCCCGGGGTCTGTTGAAAGGAATGCTTACGAGATGAAGTTGAAACACGCGGTCTCTGTCGTCCTCGTCGTCGGTGTTGTCCTAGTGGTGCTTTCCGTTTCCAAAGCGGTGGTTGATCTTCGACGGATTGAGGAGGTTACCAAGAAGAATGTCCTGACGCCGACGGATTTGCAGGTCATCGACGAGTTCATGAATGATGCCGTCACGGATCTGGTCCGAACCGAAGACTTCACCTCCGTCTCGAAGACACGGAGCATCATCCTCAACCACCGGGCCGACAAGGCCCAGCCCAGCGCCCAGGCCCAGTACGCCGAGCAGTTTTCCGAGTCCGCCTACAAGCACATTTCCGAGGCGCTGCAGGAGGCTGAGGCTCTCCCTGACGCGGGCAAGCGGTTCAAGGTGATCACGAATTTGCTGATCCTCGTCGAGAACCTCGAAGACCCGGGCCTGGTGGATTTGGCGATAGGTCAGATCCGCCGGGAGAACGGTCCGGTTCGCTACTGGGCCATCCGGGCGGCCACCGACCCGGAGCTGTGGACCAAGCTGAGTCAAGACCAGAACGCCGCGCCCCGGGTGGCCGCCACGATCCTCACCGAATGCAGTCAAGTTGCCGCCGGCAGCAGTCCGGAAGTGCTTCGTCTGATGGCGGAGTTTGCCGGCCGGTTCAGCACGGGCGAGGCCGCAAACCTCCTCGTCCGCGTCGCGGACGCCCGCATCGCTAGCTACGCCGACTGGACTGTCAGTTTCGAGCTGGTGGACGGGGCCATCCTCAAGCTGCTCTGCGACAAGCTGGCCGCAGGCGACACGGCCGATCCGCAGCTTGCCAAGCGGTTCGCCCAGCTCTATTCCTGCGCCATGCAACGATACATCAAGGGCCAGCGCCTGGGTGTCCTCCCGGACGCTGCCAGGGACTACCTTGCCACGGTGCTGGTTCAGACCGAGCAGGATTGTCTGGGCCGGCTTCTCGGCGCGCCCCAGGCGACGATCAGCAGAGCGGTCGAGGCCGACGATCTCAATGCCTTGCAACTCGAGCACGACCGGCTGTTCGGGGCACCGGGCCAGCCCGGCGCGCTGCCGGACAGGCTGAGCTTCACCTACGGTGCTCCCGGCGAGAATCGCTCGACCCCGATGCTCCTGGCGGACCCGCCGCAGCATCCGACCCCGCGCGAGCCGTAGCAGTGCCGCAAATCTGAAGCCACTCGGAGATTTCTTCGCACACAGAACCGACCCGACATCCGATGCCCTGCTCGGCTTGGCCCCAAACACCGGTGCCGCCAAAGTTGCCGTAAAGCGGGAGTGTAGCGACACGTGGCCGTGGGTGTTACGACTGGGAGAGGAATCCGATGGTGCTGGCCATGATGCGTTGGCGCAGGCCGTCGTCCTGGCGGCTGCTCTGCTGTTCCTGGAGGTCCTTGAAACTGGCACGGCAGAAGTGACATCCCACGATCGTGAGGTGGAAGTCGACGTAGTCGAACCACTCCGGCGGCAGGGTCTCCAGCAAGAACGCGCCGAGGGTGCTGCGCTTGGGGCAACTGAGCCGCTGCAATTCCCAGATTTCCGTGAGCAGCCCTTCGGAGTAGGAAAACGACAGATCCGGAGGGCAGTGCCCAAGGACCTCGCGACGGATGCGCTTCAGACAGCGGTGCTTGGTGACCCTGACCAGTCGCTCGTCCAGGCCGAGCAGCTTGGCCACGTCCTTATTCGCAAGGTTGCAGTAGAACAGCAGCTCGGCAATCTTCAGATCGCGCAATCGTGTCGCTTCTCTGAAGCTTGCGACGAGACGCTGCAGCGCCTGGGCCAGCGTCCGCCGCTGCAGTTGCCGCTGCTCATCGTGGCTGACGTACCAACTGACGCTCGGGCTGCCGTCGGCCACCTGCTCGAGCCTGTCGGTGGCACCGTCGTCGGTGCCGGTGCGATAGATATCCTGGATGAGACAGACCCCTCTGGCCCAGCGGGTCCGAAAGCGATTGGCGATCTCGTTGCGGAGAATGCCGAACAGATAGGTTTCGAGGCTGATTTCGACTTGGAGCCGGCCGACGGTCTTGATGAACGAAGCGAATGTCTCCTGGACGATGTCCTCGGCGTCGGCATGCTGGGAGACGCGCGACAGCGCGAACCGCAAGAGCCGACCCTGGTATTCGTCAATCACCCGGGCCCATACGTCGGCGTCCCCGCGTCGAATGGCTTCGAGAACGCCATCATCTGACCGAGTAGAGCCATTCATCATCATCTGTCGTTCGTCGGTTGCGCGGCTCGTTTCGTCGTGTGGCTGCGTCCATCCGCGCGGGCGCCGCCACACGCGTCACGCAACCGTGCCGAGCGTCGCAACCGCAGCCGCTCAGCGATCGGTGTCCCTTTGCACCGGGCCTAAGTATTTGTCTAACCATCCCACGATCTCAGCGTGATATTGTTCGCGATATTCCCACGGGATACAGTGTCCGCCGGGAAAGAGGACGTGTTTCTTGTCCGGCTCGGGGGTCCCCAGCAGATTGAACAGCGGCTTCTGGGCCGTTTCGTAGGGGAATATCGAGTCGCCCCGGCTGTTGATCATGAGCATGGGGATCTTGACGCCCGGGGCGAAGTTGGCCGGGTCGGAGGCGGGATGCCGCGCGCACGCGCAGATGCCGCCGAGCAGCAGAATGCCGGTCTTGAACCTGTCCTCGGTAGCGATCATCAAGGCGCCCATCTGCCCACCCCAGCTCAGTCCTGCGAACGCCAGCTTGTCGACATCGATGTCGTCGCGGGTCTCGAGGTAGTCCACGGCCCGGCGCAGATCCTGCGACCTTTGGATGTACAGGTTCCTGCTCAAGACGCCGTCGGGCGGATAGACGTCCCGTTCGAGACGGCGTTCGTAAGTGCCTTTGTAAAACGGGACGATCACGGCCCGGCCGCTCTGGATGATGCAAATCAGCTCGCGACAGTAGGCCCGCCTGTCCCACGGGCTGTTCCGGGCGTCGCCGCCGGGGTACCAGACGACGATCTGGTACGGTGGTTCTGCTTCCCTGGGCAGGTGCAGATACGCTATGACACGCTCGTTCGGGTACGCCGCATCGAATGTGATTCTCTCGCGCAGACAGTAGCCGAGCTTGCGGTCGACCGATTCGATGCTGGCGTTCAACTCGGTGTGGTCATACTTGTACCACGTGTCGATGTAGGAGCGCAAAACCTCGTCCGATACGGGCGTGAAGTGCGAGAAATCCCGGTGCTTGTGCTCCACCGGGGCGAAGGCAAGCTGCGGCACCTCGCTCTTGTCGGGCAGATACTTGATGCATCGGAAGCCGTTGGCCGGGTCCCTGTCCCAGGGCGAGCGGATGGACCCGTTGACGAAGGCGTAGTCAGCCTCACCGAAGGCGCCGCCCAGGCTGCACCTGGTGTCCGCCTGACCCTCTATGGCATTGACGCACCATTCTCTGACGTTGCCCGCGGCGTCACACAGGCCGAATTCGCCCATGCCTCGGTAGCGGCCGACGCGTGCGGGACCGTCACTGAAGTTGCTCAGCCGGGTGATCCGCGAAGGGACGTCCTCCGCCCGCGCGGCCAGGGTCCAGTGGAAGATGGTGGGCAGGTTCTTGCCTCGGAATCGAGCATAGGCGGCGGCCTCGTACCAACTGACCCCGCCGACAGGGTAGTTGCCCTGTCCGCGCAGGTAGCTCCCGTTCTTCCATGTGGCCGGGCCCAAATGCCCGGTCCGGTCGCGGAAGCGCTTGATGCCCTCCGACCAGGGAATCACCTTGCCGCCTTCGACGAATTCATGCTCCCAGAGCTCGGGGCTCTCGTAGCCGCCTCGGACGACGAAGTCCCTGAACTGCCGGTTGGTGACCTCGTATTTGTCGATCAGGAAGGCAGGAGCCGAAGGGATGATCCGCTCGCCGTGGAAGAGCATCTTCTGGTCCAGTTGCGAAGGCCCGACCCATACCATATCGGCAGGATACTGGCCCTGCTCCCGCAGGGTGAACCACAAGAATCCGCCCGACGGACGACCCGAAGCGGTGTGCGTCGGTGGAGGCTCGTTGGTCCGAACGACTTCCAGAGGCACGAATCCGGCCTTCTCCATTCGCCAGCGGCTGGCGCCGAACGGCACGCGCACGCCTCGCAATGGAGAGTGACCTAGGTACTTCCACCCGGAGGCGGTGTTGGAATACTCTCCCATGTAGACGTCCGCGTCAGGTGGGTCCGTACCGATCACGTACTCGCGCGACAGGCTCGGCCAACGGTTCTCCAGCAGCGGATCGTCGGGAATGTAACGCGCCGCCTTCTCGGCCACAGCCAACGCCGCGGAATACTCGTTCTGCTTGATGAGCTCGTCGATTTGAACCATCGCGTCTTGCTGGGCCCAACGGGTCGTATAGTGCTTCCAGGCAATGCTGCACGCGAAGGCCAGCGTCAGCACGATGCCCGCGGTCAGCACCGTCGCGACCTTGCGGCGGCGGACTAGTTTGACGACCCGATCCGTCACCCCGGGCGCCCTCGCCTTGATCACGCGACCGTCGAGATACCGGCGCAGGTCCTCGGCAAACTCGCCCGCGCTGGCGTATCGCCTTTCCGGATCCTTCTCAATGGCCTTGCGACAGATGGTCTCGAGGTCGGCGGGAATCCGCCGGTCGATCTGCCGCGGGCGGGGCGGGTCTTTGCCGAGAATCTGGGCGATTACCTGTTCGCGTGTCAAACCATCGAAGAGGGGCTCGAGCGTCAGCAGCTCGTACAGCGTTGCGCCGAGCGAGTAGATGTCGCAGCGCTGGTCCACCCCGCGCGACTGGCCGGCGACCTGTTCGGGGCTCATATAGCGCGGCGTGCCGACGAACGAGCCGGTCATGGTCATGCCGCGCTCCTGGCAGATGCGCGCGATCCCGAAGTCCAGCAGGACGAGCCGGCCGTCACGCGCTAGCATGAGATTGGACGGCTTGACGTCGCGATGGATAATCCCGCGGCCGTGGGCGTACTGGAGCGCGTCGGCCACTTCGCTGACCAGCCGGGCCACCGTGTCGAAGTACACGCGCCCCGAGGCGCAGTCCGTCAGCACGTTCGGGACACATCCAGATTCTTGCATGGGCGCAAGATCACGTGTCTCTACCATTGTTTCACGGGAGGGTGTCTTCTGGGTCTTCTTGGCCGCGCCAAGTTCGGCGATGAGTCGGTCGAGAGGCTGACCCTCGATCATTTCCATCGCAAAGTAGCAGACCGTATTCTCGATCCCCTCAGCGTAGACTGTGACGATGTTGCGGTGACGCAGCTTGGCTGCCGCCCGAGCCTCGCGGTGGAACCGCTCGACGGTGGAGGCATCACCACCCAGGCCGGACGGGAGCACTTTCAGCGCGACGTGGCGGTTCAGCGAGATCTGCACTGCCTGGTACACCACTCCCATGCCCCCCGAGCCCAGGCGCCGTTCCAGTCGGAAGTCGCCCAATTGCAGGTTCGGCTCCAACCCTACGAAGAGCCGGCCGCCGGAGCCGCTCGGTGCATGGTCAAGTGCCTCAGGCTGGGAGGAGGCCCCAGGCTCCAGGCCGGCGCGCAGCCGCGCCACAGAGGATGCACAGGAATCGCACAGTCTCAGATGACGTCTCCAGAACGTCAATCGTTCGGGCGAGGCCGACCCTTCGAGCAACGCCGTCATATCCCGCTTTGATAGGCAGCCCGTCACAGTTTCATATCTCCCAAGACCCGCCGCAACGATCCCAGACTCATTATAGCTTTTGCCCCGGCCGGCGGCAAGCTGCTTCGTCTGCGTTGTCGTCCCGCACGCTGCTGGTCTCGCTCGGAGCCCGCCCTGAGCACAGCCGAATGGGACAGGCTCCGTGGTTACCGTCGAAGCGGACACCGCGCGCAGCCTCCGCCGTGGGACTCGGGCGGGTGGGCCGGTAGGTTTCCTACTCCTGCGTTGAGGGCAAGCGTGGAGAAGGGGCGGTGCGAGGCTGTTGTCGCCGCTCAAGCGGGGAAGCCGTGACCCGGCTCATATACCGACCGGTCAACAGATACCGGGCTGGAGCGTGCGTTCGGCGCTAGCGCGCGAAACTCGTTTTGCGTTGGGTAGGGATGCTGAAGGCGAGCAAGTCGCTGCAAAAGTAGAAAACGAATGGGCCGGGTTGGATTCGAACCAACGAAGGCTTGCGCCAACGGGTTTACAGCCCGTCCCCTTTGGCCAACTCGGGCACCGACCCAATCGCCTATCCACTCTCAACGATTCGTCGAAACGCTACTTAGACCGCAAGAACCGGCATCTGTCAACCGCCCAGCCTATTTTTCTCGCGGCCGAGGCGCGCAATGCAGATCAACTCTGGGAGGGGTGGCCTCGCCGGGCTCAGCCCAGTTCCATCGGGAAATAAGTGCGGGCGTTATTGTACGAGATGTCCTCGACCATCTTGCCCAGCAGGTCGAGGTCGTGGGGCAGCAGGCCCGCCTCGACGTCGTTGCCCAGCAGGTTACACAGGATCCGGCGGAAGTACTCGTGCCGCGGATACGACAGAAAGCTGCGCGAATCGGTCAGCATCCCCACGAACCGGCTCAGGAGACCCATGTTGGCCAGCGTCCGCATCTGGTCCTCCATGCCGTGCTTCTGGTCGAGGAACCACCAGCCGGAGCCGAACTGCATCTTGCCGGGGGCCGAACCGTCCTGGAAGTTGCCGATCATGGTCGCCAGCAGGGCGTTGTCGCGCGGGTTGAGGTTGTAGAGGATCGTCTTGGGCAGCCGGCCCAGGGCGTCCAGGCGATCCAGGAACTTCGCCAGAGGCCGGGCGATCTCGAAGTCGCCGATGGAGTCGCCCCCGACGTCCGGGCCGAGCTTCTGGAACAGGCGGGTCGAGTTGTTGTGCAGGGCCCCGAGGTGGAGCTGCTGGACCCATCCGCGCTCGGCGTCCATGAGGGCGAACTCGTGCATCATGGCGGACCTAAATTGCAGTATCTCGCCCTCGGCCGGGACCTTGCCCGAGCGGATCTTGGCGAAGGTGCCGTTGATCTGGCTCTCGGTGTAGTCCTCGGCGTAGGCGGTCTCGATGCCATGGTCGGAGAGCCGGCAGCCGTGCTCGTGGAAGAACTCGTGCCGTTTGCGCAGCGCCGTGATGTAGCTGTGGCAGCTGTCGATATCGATGTCGCACAGCGCTTCCAGTTTGTCGATGAACGCGTTGAGCCGCTGCAGGGACGCGACGTCCTGCGCCTTGATGGCCATGCCCTGGTCCGGCCGCCACGCTGTATGCACCTTGATCTCGAAACCGTCGTATTTGATCTGGCGGTGGTGTTCGAGCGTATCGAGCGGGCCTTCGGTCGTGCAGACGAGCTTGACGTTCATCTTGCGCATGATGTTGCGGACGCTGAACTGGGGCGAGCGGAGCATCTCGCTGCAGGTCTGATAGATTTCCCTGGCCGTGTCGGGTCCGAGCCGTTTGCCGTGGATGCCGAAGGGCCGGCGCAGCTCCAGGTGGGTCCAGTGGTACAGGGGATTGCCCAGGCAGGCGGGCACGGTGGCGGCCCATTTCTCGAACTTCTCGTGGTCGGGCGCGTCGCCCGTGATGTACCGCTCGTCCACGCCGTTGGCCCGCATCGCGCGCCATTTGTAATGGTCGCCGGCCAGCCAC
>CAZGRF010000091.1:0-11121 GCA_964527825.1 uncultured Pirellulales bacterium | reverse complement strand
GCCGCCGTCGATGTTATAGGTCAAGAAATAAACGCTGTTCATCCCTTTGGACGAAAGGTAGTTCAGCGCGCCGATGATGCCCTTGCCTTTGCCGTCCTTCCAGGTGGGATCGCCGTCGCGCCAATCGGGCAGGTGCAGTTCGTACCGATGGATGAACTTGGCCCCGGCCGCCTCGCCGTCGCGCGCCAGCTCGGCGGTGTCATAGGTCCCGTCGAAGTCAGCGTAGGCCAGGAAGTTCTCTGGGCTGTCAGCCCCGCCCTTGATGAAATACTCGGCGGTCTGAGCGAATTGCAGATACCGCTGGCCGACGTAACGGAGCATGCCTTTGGCCCGAAAGTCCGGAGCGAGCTTGTCAGTCGGGCGGATAGTAAAGGCGCCTGCGGCGCCGTTGAAGGACTCGGCACGTCCGACGTTCGGATCGCTGCTCAGCGCGATGTCCGTCCCGCTTCGAAATGACGCGACATAAGTCCACTGGCCCGGTTCGTCGGGGACAAAGTGAACCCGCCACTTGTTGCCTTCCGTTGCGCTGCTGTTGGCGGCGTCGCCGTCAGCGGCGTAGTAGCCCGGCACGACATATTCCCTGTTGCGCTGGCAGAAAGTGACGTTCAGCCGATAGTCGAGAAAAGGATTTACCTCGGCTGCCTCGCTCATTTGCGGCCCCTCGAAGGTCAACGTCACGGTGTGCCATTGCCTCATCTCGCCCGTGACGGTGGCTTTCTTGCCCTTGGTATTGAGGATCGCGCATCCGCCGGTCAGGACTGGAAGACAGATGAACCATAGCGTCAATCCGTACCATCTCATCTGCGAGCTCCTTCACAGGGAAAATCAAAGATCAAAAGTCACAAATCCAAATAGCGGACGGCCCACGTTGTGGGCAGGACTTCCTCAATTCTGCATCTTGTGTCTTGCATTTTGGCTTCTCTTGATACGTTCACGATGATTTGTCCGCCAAGGCTCTCTTGAGGCTCCTGAGCAACTCGCCCGAGTGAGCGGCGGTTCGGTAAAACCGTTCAAACCAATTGCCGAACGGATGGTCGTTAATCAGATAAGTCCAGGTCGATGAGGGACCTTTGAGCCCCTCCTTGGCCATGTCGATCCCGTTGGCCGTGATCTCAGCGGTTACGAACGTTTCGACAATACGGTCATCAATGTTCTTGAGCAGGTCGTAGAAAGCTCTTCCCGCGATCCTGTGGTACTCGTCCAGGGGACTGCGTCCGCCGCCGGTAGTGAAGTGGATGCCGTCACGAATGTGGGCGACGTGGTCGAGGTGTTCGGCCCAGCATCGGTCGATATGAAAGAGCGTGATCCGCCGTTCCACGTCCTGCAGGACCTCGGCCCCGACGTCCGAGAGCAGTTGCTCGTACCGCTGCGCTGCGCGTTCGGCCAGCAGGGACGGAGCTGCCCGGTCCGTCAGCAGATCCTGCCGTCTGCCGTGGACGATCCGGCGCTGCTGGTCGATGACGTATGAGTACTGCCACAGCGTCTTGCGAATCTCCAGGTTTTGGCCTTCAATGACACGTTGCACGTGCGCAATCTCACGACTGACTTCGACATCGTCTACCGGCTCATCTTGCGTGCGCTCATCGTATGCGGGGACGACAAGCTCGTCAATGGCGAAGCGTTGAAACAGGTCGTCCTGAAGGCTGATGAAGAAGCGGGACGAGCCCGGATCGCCCTGACGCGCGGCCCGGCCTCTCAACTGATCGTCCACGCGTCGGCTTTCGTGCCGGTTGGTGCCGATGACGTACAGACCGCCCAGGGTCACCACTTCGTCTCGATACCGCTCGGCCTTGCCGCCCAGCCGAATGTCAGTGCCACGCCCCGCCATGTTCGTGGAGATTGTCACCGCGCCGGGCGCTCCCGCCTGCGCGACGACTTCGGCCTCGACCTCATCGTTCTTGGCGTTGAGGACCTGGCACTGCACACCCTTGCGACGGAGGGCCTCAGCCAGTTCCTCCGATTCGGCGACGCTGCTCGTGCCAACTAGGATGGGGCGTCCCGTGGCGTGGACGGCAGTGATCTCCTCGACCAGCGCGCGGCGCTTGGCGTCTTTCGTGGCGAAGATCACGTCCGAGGCATCGGCACGGATGCACGGGCGGTGGGGCGGAATGACCACGACAGGCAGGCCGTAGAATTCGCGGAATTCCTCGGCCGCTGCTTGCGCCGTCGCCGTCATGCCGCAGAGCTTCGGATACATCTTCGCTAAGTGGATTAGCGTGATCGAGCCGCGTATAGAACCCTCCGCCTGGATCGCCAAGCCTTCCTTGGCCTCGACCGCGGCCTGAAGGCCGTGGGGCCAGTGCCGGTCCTCCACGACCCGACCGGTGAATTCGTCGACGATCTCGACCTTCCCGTCGCGGACGATGTAGTCCACGTCGCGATGGAGCAGGACATCGGCGTGAAGCGCCAGGTGGAGCTGGGTCAGCAGCAGGAGGTTCTCGGCGGCGTGGAGATTGTCGCAGCCCAGAGCCTTCTCCGCTCGGTCCAATCCTGATTCGGTTAGATACGCGTTCCGTTCGTTCTCGTCGGTACCGTAATCCAAGTGGGGCCGCAGCTCGCGCACCAATTCGGCCATGTAGTAAGGATCGGCGACCACCTTGTCTGTGCTGCCCGCGATGACCAAGGGAATCCTGGCTTCGTCGATGAGGATCGAGTCCGCCTCGTCCACGATACCGACGTGGAACGGACGGTGGACCAGGTCATTCCGGTCGGCGCACAAATGGTCGCGCAGGAAGTCGAAACCTGCCTCCTTGGCGGTCGCATACGTGATGTCGCAATGGTACGCGCGTTGCCGGTCTTGGGGAGCCATGCCCTCCTGTACGAAACCGACGGTCAAGCCCAGAAACTCATAGACGGGCCCCATCCAGCCCGCGTCGCGCCGGGCCAGGTAGTCATTGAACGTCAGGACGTGGACGCCGTTTCCCGTCAGGGCATTGAGGTAGGCGGGCAGCACGGCCACGAGCGTTTTACCTTCGCCCGTCTGCATCTCGATCAGTCTGCCCTGGTGCATGGCGATCCCGCCGAGGACCTGGACGTCGAAGTGGCGCATCCCCAACACCCGGCCCGAGACCTCACGCGCCAACGCGTAGGCTTCGACTAGCAGATCATCGAGCGGAGTGTTCGCTCGGGCTCTGGCGATCAGGTCATTCGATACGTCCCGCAGCCGGTCGTCACTGAGCGTGCCGAGCGTCTCTCTTCGCGCATCGATCAGCGCCAACCGCTTGCGGTAGGGTGCCAGATCGAACTCGATCAGCCGCCCACGAAAGCGATGAAACACCTGTCGCAGCTTGCCCAGAGTCATACTGCTCCCCGATCTCCCAGGTCCAATTCGTCCAGTTGCACCTGGCCACAGAGTGCGTCGAGCCCATTGTACCGCCTCCTGCCACGCGGGAAATGCCTTGTCGGATAGCATGCGCATAAAAAAGGCCGAGCCCAGCGGCCCGGCCTGGCTTCCGGAGGTGTTTTGGCAACCTGTTTCTACGGTCGGCGTTTGTAATCCGAGGGGATATCCGGCTCGAAAAGGCCAGGGCTCAGTTCCACGTCCCACTGGAACTGCTCGCACAAGGCCTTGAATTGGATGCCACCATCGGTTGTTCCATGAGTGGAACCGATCTCCAGCCGGACGGGATACCGTGTCTCCACGTTCACCCATAGGCGCGCCATCATCCTGGTGGCGGGAGGATTGGCGTCCGCAAACGTCGGCTCTGTTGTCTCAATACCTTCGCACCGGACACCCTCAATGGTACGCCGTCCCAAATCCCTGTACTCGGAAGAGACAATTTGGCGAACCCAGTCCTTGGGGTTGAACCACCCGCTCTCGCGCGACTCCAGCGTTCTCTCGGTCATTGGTACGCTCAGGCATGTTTTCTGGTCGTGGCGCACATGGATAGCCGTCTTCGCATCGAAGTCATAGTAATCGGTCTTGAAAGGCGGCCTTTCCGGTTCCAGGCTCCAGTCCTGACGTATTCGGGGGCCGGCAAGATAGGCTACCACATAGGCGATCTGTTCGGGCCGATCTGGAGGGTCTATCACGATGCGCTGGTGGAATGTAAATCCCGTGCTGTTCTCCACCTTTCGAGCCGCCTCGGCCCAAGCCACACTGGACGTGCCGCTGGTTCCAGTGAATTCGAATGCTCCGAGGAGCACGGCCAAGATCATGCCGCCTGCAAGCACCGCGCCTAATTTCGTCTTTGGACTTGTCATAATCATCCTCCACGGTTGCGACTGAGGATCAGTCGGTCGGTTTTCGTTTCTCTGGGCCAGTTTCGCCATAAGGCTATCGAGGACCTGCTGGCTCGCCCGCTCGTTGGTATGAACCTTCGCCTCGGCAATTGAACGCTTGATATCTTTCAGCGATCGCATTCTGTGACCTCACCGTTTAGCAGTGACCGCAGCTTCTCGAGTCCGCACCGGTAACGGCTCAGAGCTGTCTTGATAGGTACACCTTGAAACTCGGCGATCTGGCGGAACTTCAACGCGCCCTGGAGACGCAGCGCGATCACCTCGCGTTGCTCGTGCGAGAGCAAGGCCAGCGCGCCGGTGACGCGCTCCAGCTCTTCGCTGCAGATCACCCACTGGTCCGGGCGCCCAGACTCGGCTTCGATCTGCCGCGCATCCTCCAGTCCCACGTGCTCGCGCCGCTGGCGGTCGCGATGGGCGTTTCTCACGCGGTTGGCCACGCAGGTTGCCAGGTAGCCTTTCAAAGAGCCCGTCAGCCGGAAGTGGCGGGCGCCGTCGATGAACGAGACGAACACATCCTGAACGACGTCTTCCGCCATCGTCGTTTCGCTGGACAGCGAGACCGCCAGCCTCAGCAGATCGTCTCTGTACTTGTCGTAGATGCGGCACAGCGCGTCGCGGCTTCCCTGCTTCAGCCGCCAGATGAGGTATCTGTCTTCCAGCACGGTTCCGGGCCTTTTGAACGAAGGGATCGATCCACTTGCACCTATATAACACGGCCGGGACCGGTTTTACTCATTTGAAAAACGGCCTTTGTGAGTTTCCGGCGCGCTGCCGCGCTGGCGCAGAGAGAAGGCCGAGCCACCCGGCCCGGCCTCGTTCTATCGTACGGGCTCGTCTGACGCCGACTACGGCTGCTCCAGTTCAGCCAGTTCTTCGGGTGTAACGGCCCGGGCATTCAGGTCGCCAAAGATGACGCGATACTGACCGTCATCGAGTCTCCATCGTAGCAGCACCTTCTCAGCATCGCCGGGCCGGACCGTCTCGCCATAGTAGGCAGGATCCTTCTTATTCTGAACCAAACCGTCATAAAAATACAGAGGTACTACCATTAGCATGACTTTGCTCGTTATCTTCGTCTTCTCATCATTCGAAAGGCCAACATCATAGGAATCATCCCAACCTGCGACTCTTTGTATCTCTCCATTGATGAAAGCCTCGTCCATCGTCTCCACTAAACCTCTCGGATATCTACCAAGAAGATCGCCAAACAGACTTAGACCTTTGAGCGCATTCTCTTCGCTGTTGGCTGGAATGATGAAATTTCCATAAGGAGCGGTATAACCATCCGGTATGTTGGGTTCAAAATCCGCAGCACTGAGGATCACATTCCATCGAAAATCATAACAGATCTGATGGATGTGGGTCTCATGTGACGTGACAACATTTTCTTCCAGCCGCACCGGCAGAAACGTTTCCGTATTCACCCATAGCTTGACGTCAACTTTTGTATAATCTCCTATGAAATAATCATCCTGTCCGAAGAAACCACCCCTGTAATTAAGATCCGTCGTCTGGAATCCTTCGACGGTAACACCGTCTATGACGGATTGCCCCAGACTGATGTGGTCACAGGCGAGGAATTGTTTAATGATGGTATGCGGCTCATTATATTCCTCCTTGTAATAACCTATCTTCCCGCTCTCCTCCTTAATAGGAGTGTATGTCTTTTCTTTGTGATCGACGAAGATCATAGATTTCCGCCGGGGCAAAAGATAAGTATCACCAACGGCAATGTCACCTCTATTGGGATCGGCTTTTCTATAAGCCACTTTGATCCCGTGTTCTCGTGAGACCAAAACTGTGCTTGTTGATTCTTCATTTCTTACTACACGGTCTGTCCTTGTGACCTGCATCTGATACATATATGCCGTGACTTGTTCGAGTCTCGTCAGCACATCCGCCAGGGCAATACCGGAACCCGTGCCTTTCCAGAGAAATGCGCCGGTCAAACACGCGATAGCAACAACCGCGGCGACAGCAAGTTTCGTCATTGGGCTTTTCATGATCTTTCTCCATGCAATGCTCAGCGTAGCCGCTGATTCAGTTTCTCTTGCTGCTCCGTGCGCGTCGAGGACGATGTCCCGCATGCGGTCGAACGTCTCGTCGCTGGCGCGGACCTCCAGGTCCTTCTTCACGACTTCTTCGAACTCGTCGTGTTTTCTCATGGTTCGATCTCACCGTTCAAAAGGGCCCTGAGTTTCTTCATGCCGTACCGGTATCGGCCATGCGCCGTGCTAACAGAAACACCCTGAAGCTCGGCGATGGCCTTGAGGGTCATATCCTGTTTGACCTTCAGGACTACGGCCTCGCGCTGCTCGTAGGGCAGCTCGGCCAGGGCGGCGCTGAGTCGCGCGCAGCGCTCGCTATGCACCAGCGGTTGATCCACCTGACCTGCGTCCGCCTGCACAGTGGCGCGCTGCTCGACGCGCCGCTGCTGACTGCGTTCGCGGCGGGCCCGGTCGCGTACGCGGTTGACGACGCTCATGGCCAGATATGCCTTGAGGCTCCCTTTCAGATCGATCGAGCGCCCGCCGCGTGCGAGGTTGACGAAAACATCCTGCACGACGTCTTCTGCCTCGTGCGGATCGTTCAGCAGGCCCACCGCCAGAGTCAGCAGCATGTGGACATACTTGGCGTAGATGCGGGCCAATGCCTCTCGGCTGCCACGCCGCAGCTTCCACTTCAATACCTCGGCTTCGATCATGACCGACTCACAAACCGAACACCAGAGCGCTGTTCACCTTATAACACGCCGCTTGGCCCTCATTTTACATAATCGGCCCAAGAAAAAAGCCGAGCCTTACGGCTCGGCCTCGTTTTCTCATATGACCTCACCTAACGCGTGACTACGGCTTCTCCAGCTCGGCCAGCTCGTCGGGCGTGACGGTTCTGGCGTTCAGGTCGCCGAAGATGACCCGGTATTGGCCGTCATCCAATTTCCATCTCAGCAGAACCTCATCTGCATCATCCGGCCCAACTGTCTTACCATGATAGGCTGGCTCCTTGTTCTCAGCGGCAAGGCTCTCGTAGAAAAACAGAGGCATTGCGAGTAACACGTACCTGCTCGTGATCTTCGTCTTTTCATCATTCGAAAGGCCGTCATAGGAATCGTCATAACCGACAAGTCCCTGGATCTCTCCATTGAGAGTCTCTTTGATCTTCCCGACTTCTAGGCTGTCCGGATATCTTCCCAGAAGATTGCCAAACAGTCTGAGTCCTTGGACGGCATTCTCTTCGCTGGTAATGGGAAAGATGATATCTCCCATATAGGATGTATAATCTTCCGGTATGTTGGGCTCAAAATCAGCAGCACTGAGAATCACATTCCATCGGAAATCACAACAGATCTGATGGATATGCGTTTCTCTTGACGTGACAACATCCTCTTCCAGCCGCACCGGCAGAAATGTTCTCACGTCCACCCACAGCTTGACATCAACTTTTATGTAATCTCCTACAAAATAATCATCCTGACCAAAGAAGCCGCCCTTGTAAGCAAGGTCTGTCGTCTGGAATCCTTCGACGGTAACACCGTCTATGACGGATTGTCCCAGACTGACGTGGTCACAGGCGAGGATTTGTTCAATGATGGTGTGCGGCTGATTATATTCCTCCTTATAATAACCTATCTTCTCGCTACTATGTCTAATGGGAACGTAGTTTTTTTCTTCGTGATTGACGAAAATTATGGATTTCCGCCGGGGCAAGAGATAAGATTCACCGACGAGAACATCACCCTTATTGGGATCCGGTTTTCGGTATGCCGCCTTTATCCCGTGTTCTCGGGAGACTAACATGGTGCCTATTGATTCCGATTCCTTAGTTGCCTCTTCACCCTTCTTTGTCCTCGTTATTCGCATCTGATACCCATACGCCGTGACCTGTTCGAGCCTCTCCAGCACGCTGGCCAGTGTCACGCCCGATCCCGTGCCTCTCCAAAGAAACAGATAGGTTACGCACGCGACGACAATCACTGCCGCCGCTCCGAGTCTCGTTGCTGGATGTCTCATAATTCTTCTCCTGAGGATCGCCGTTGTCACGACCGACCCGCGTCTGTTGCGTTCTTCTATAGCGGCCACCAAGCCGTCGAGGACTCTGCGATGCGTCTCGGCCCCGGCGCGGTGACGCCATTGTCTAATCTGTCGCTCGATGTCCCTGGCGGTTTTCATGGCTCCACCTGACCGTTCAACATGGATCGCAGTCTGCTTATTCCATACCGGTATCGGCTCTCGGCCGTCTTGGCAGAGACTCCTCGTACGTCGGCGACCTCGCGAAACTTCAGGCCAACCTGCAGGTGCAGCAGCACGGCCTCCCGTTGTTCATCGGGAAGCTGCATCAGGGCGTCGCGAAGCCGCCGGGTCTCTTCATCGTTGATAGCCCTCGCCAGCGGACCGTCTTGCCTCGATTCGACGTGGTTGGCGGCTTCCAGCCGCTCGCCGATTCTTTGTCGATCCCTTCTGAGAATATCGCGCGACCGATTGGCAACGCATTTCGCCAGGTAGCCGCGGAGGCTCCCCGTCAGCTCAAATCCGTCGAGCGACTCGATGAACTTGGTGAAGACGTCCTGCAGCACGTCTTCGGCCCGATCTGCGCGGCCCAGCAGATTGGTCGCCAGGGTCAACAAGTCGTCTTCGTACTTGCCGTAGATGCGGCACAGCGCCCGGGTGCTGCCGCGCTTCAGCCTCCACAGGAGTACCTTGTCTTCGAGCATCGGTGTTCCGCCGCCTGACGATAGAAGGATCGACTTCTACCAATATAACGCATGACCGTTGGTCTTTCCTCTAAAGTAGAGACCAGCTCACCTACTGCAGCGCATGAAAAAGGCCGAGTCTTCGCCGCCCGGCCCGCTGACGGGTGCCAATCTCAAGCTGCGCCAATCAGGGTAGGTCTTACCTAATCTTGACTATTCCGTCGCCCCGTGCTCGCGCAAGAGTTCGGCGATTTCCTTCTTGGCTGCCTTGACTTGGGACGTCCAGGGCTTCCTGGGCCACCCCACCCTGTTCTTTTCGCTCAAGTTTTCGGCAACCCACAAAGGGGTGTGTCCGTAGTAGTCCTCTGCGTTGACGTCCGCACCCCGACTGAGGAGCAGTTGCGCCACGGCCGTGTTACCATTGTCCGCGACAAGGTGCAAAGGCGTCTCGTTGCCTCTTGTCTTGACATTGGGATTTGCACCTCCGTCGAGAAGCAATTTTGTCAAATCCGCATTGTCACATACGTAATGCAGAAGTGACGTGCCAGAGTCGTCTTTCGTGTCCGGGTCGGTGCCGTTATCCAGCAGGAGTTTGAGAATAGCGATTACCTCGGTAATATCCGGCGTCTTCGTTGCAGTGGATCCCTTCCAGTCCGGTGCAGTGTGCCCGTTCCAGATGGCCTCCAGAGCGGGAGCGTCGCCCTCGCCCCAGGCTTTGGAGTTGACATCGGCGCCTTTCCGGATGAGCAGCTCCGCCAGATCTTTCTGCAGGTTCCGGCAGGCGTAAAGCAGAAGACCGTCCCGGTGGGAGAGGTCCGCGCCTTTGTCAATCAGAAGCCGGATCACGTCCTCCTGGCCGCGCCAGGCCGCCGCATCTGAAGGCATCGCCCCACCCGCCGTCTCCGCGTTCATGTCGGCGCCGTGATCGAGAAGCAGTAACACCAGGTCTTTGTGGCCGTAGCGAGCGGCAAGATGCAAAGGTGTCCAGCCATCCCAACCACCCTGGCACTTGACGTTTACATCGGCTCCCTGGGCAATCAGTAGTCGGGCCGTATCGGCCTGGCCTTCTTGTGCCGCAAAATGCAGTGGCGTCCATCCATTTTTGTCCTTTGCGTTGATCTCCGCGCCCTTTCGAAGGAGCAATTCCGCCACTTCCCTGGAACCTGCGCGGGCCGCGCAATGCAGGGGCGTCGGCCCGCCCAGGACGGCGGCCTCTGCATTGACCAAGGCGCCTTTGCTGAGAAGAAATTCGGCGACCTCCTTCTGACCGCCGATTGCTGCGCCATGCAGTGGGGTTGTCGCGTATGCATCCTGCGTGTTGACACCGACCCCGTTCTCGATGAAGCCTTTTACTCGGGCGAGGTCTCCCAAGTAGGCGGCAAGCTCGATCGAGGTATTGGCCCCTTTTGAAAGGAGCAACGCAACGGTGTCTCTGCGAGTCCACATAGCCGCCAAGAGTGCGGGCGTCTCACCGTGACCGGTTTTGGCGTTGACGTCGGCGCCTTTGGCGATCAGGCGTTCCAATGTCTCGTTATTGCACCAACACACTGCCGGGTGCAGCGGTGTTTGCCCCTCGGAATCGGCGCTGTTGACGTCGGCCCCATGGTTCACAAGCAACTCGACGATGTCCGAGTACGTATTCCTTGCTGCCAGGTTAAGAGCCGTCGCACCCGCTGCATTCTTTGCCTCGACGGCAGCGCCTTTGGCCAGTAGGAGTACAACCACCTTGTCTTGGCCGTTTTCGACGGCGACATGGAGAGGGGTACGCCCGCTCTTATCCGTTGCGTCGACTTCAGCGCCATGCGCCAGAAGGACGTCGGCCGCCTCCTCGCGCTGTTGGGTATAAGTGGCAGGTGTTCTCGCCCTGCAGGCGAGGTGAAGCGGTGTTTCGCCTTGCTCGTTCCTGGCGTTGACGTCTGCCCCTTGGGCCAGAAGGAATTCGAACAAGCTTCTGTCAACTTCCTGACGACCCAGTGCAGCGTGCAGGGGCGTGTTGCCCAGGCTATCTGTGGCTTTGACGCTGGCTCCTTTGGCAAGGAGCGACGCGCAAATGTACCGCGAACCCCACCTTGAGGCCCGATGTAGAGGAGTCTGGCCCGATGCGTCTGCGGCCTCCACATTCACACCTTTCTCCAGGAGCAGTCGGGCCACGTCTCTCCACCCATTGCCGACCGCCTCGTGCAAAGGCG
>CAZGRF010000090.1:5075-11148 GCA_964527825.1 uncultured Pirellulales bacterium | reverse complement strand
GCGAAGGTCGGTCTCGGTAACGGCCTCGAGCACAGGCCGCTTGTCTTCGGCTCCGCCCTGCCACGCTTGGAGCTGCGTCTCGGTGTTCTGATCGAGCGGCGGTGCATTGGGATCGCGTCCGCCCCGGGCCCGATAAGGCTGGGTCTCCACCGGTGCAACCGTTTCTGTTGCTTCCGTCCCGCGTGCCCGGCCTCGCCTTCCCCCGGTCATGGTGGTTGAGCGGCCCCGGGCGCGCCCTGCCTCGCGCTCTGCCTGAAGAGCGGCACGTCGCTGCTCGCGCAGCGCGTCACCGATAGCGTCAAGGCGCGCCTGCCGCTTGGCGACGAGGTCATCGATTGCCTTGAGGGTATTCGCGGCGTTCTCTTGCTGCGCCGTCTTCTTCACCACGGCCAGTTCGTCGGCAAACTGCCTGTCGCAAGTCCGCATGAGCGAATTACGGTTGTCGAGGCGCCGCTGCTGCCAGCTACGCTGTTCGGTTCTACTGCTTTCATCGAGCGCCGCCAGCGCTTCGGCGAGTCCCTGGAAGGATGCGACCCTCTGCCTGATGGCGTTCGGATCTGCCAGGACACTGGGCGAGCCCGCGGGCAGCCCGTACGTCCCCGGTGCGTTCACCGTCATTTCCGCCGACATCGTAGCGTTATAAGGGTCGCGCGGCGGGACGTTGTAGAGGTTCGGGCGACGATTGTCCGGCGGTGCCGCAGCCTGGTGCTGCTGGAGCAACGCCGCAACTTCGGTGTGACCGGTGGCCTGGGCCACAACCAGCGGCGTGAGTCCCGCTTGCGTCCGCGCGTTCCCATCGGCGCCTCTTGCCAGCAGTAGTTCGACGATCTCCTTTTGGCCTGTGCCCGCGGCCCCGTGTAGAGCTGTGCCGGCCACCTCATCCCTGGCGTTGACGTCAGCCCCTTTCGCCAGGAGCAGTCCGACGATCTCTCTCTGGCCGGCGCGCGCGGCGATGTAGAGCGGGGTCAGGCCGCTGCTTCGCGTGTTGATGTCGGCTCCGCTGTCGAGGAGCACTTGCGCCACGTCCGCATGGCCGGCCTCGATCGCGCAGCCCAGTGGCGTCTTGCCGGCGGCGTCGGGCGCGTTAAGGTTCGCGCGATTCGCGATGTGCCAGTTGACCTGGGTCAGGTCGCCGTCGGCGGCGGCTTGGCACAGGGACTTCATGGGAGTGTTCTGGTGCGCCGCGCCGAGCGCGACCGTAACCGGAGACAGAGTGACCAGCGCTATGACCAGCGTTCCTAACCGTTCCACGAGAACCCCCTTTTCCAGTACTGATACCGTTGCTTTGCCCTTCGCGCGGCGAGACTCGCAGGGCGCGATCACCGTCGTATTATAACATAAACCAGGCTTCCTCCGTCAAGCAAAGGCTGCCCGGGCGGGATGTTATCGGCACCGGCTCAAGCGTTCTCGTTACAGACGAGACCGAGCGAGTCTGTGATTCGGTCAAAGTCATCCAGGGAGTCAAATTCGATGATGATTCTGCCGCGCTGACCGTTCCTGCGCGTCTCGATCGCAACGCGCGCCCCGAGTTGGCGGCGCAGCTTGTCTTCGAGGTCTGCGATGTGGGCGGGCTTACTGGATGGCTTCGCCGGTAGTCTTGTGTCCTGGGAGAGGTACTTGCGCACGAGGCGCTCGACTTCACGCACACTGAGCCGCCCTGCCAGGGCGCGGTTGGCCAGCTTGCGCCGCAGTTCATCGGTGGGCAGCCCGAGGATGGCTCGCGCGTGGCCCATACTCAGACGCTCGTCCGCGAGCATTTGCCTGATCTCCTCTGGTAAATCAAGTAGGCGCAAGTAGTTAGAGATAACCGAGCGGTCCTCGCCGAGACGCTCTGCTGCCTCGGTCTGCGTCAGGGAAAACGCATTGACATAGCGCTGGTAGGCCTTGGCGCGCTCAATCGCGTTTAGGTCCCGGCGATGGATGTTTTCGACGAGGGACCACTCAAAGAGCTGCTCATCGGTGACGGTGCGCACCAGGGCCGGAATCGTAGTCATCGACGCCATCTGTGCCGCTCGGTAACGTCGCTCGCCGGCGATCAATTGGTAGCCGCCCTGGAATGGTCGGACGATGATGGGTTGGATCACTCCGTTGGCGCGGAGCGATTCGCTGAGTTCGAGCAAGTCCTGTTCGTTCCAGACCATGCGTGCCTGGTAGGGATTTGGCGTAATGCATGCAAGGCTGATATTGGCGACGGAGTCATGCAACTCCTTGTCAATTGGATAGTTAGGTATGCTTCCCACGTTGGCCTGAGGCTGACCGATGGCGTCCATCTCCGCAGTTATAGGACCTAACAGCGAGTCCAATCCCCTGCCGAGGTGCCGCGGTTTGTCGCCCTTTCCGATTGGCATTTGCGTACTCCTTCAGTGCGATGCATCCGACATGGCCAGAGATTGTAGTGGACACGCAACACGTACTCAAGCAGTACTTCGGCAATTTGCTGTCGAAGCCTGCAACTTTCACAGTCCTCTTTCTGCGGTGTTCCACGTGAAACATAGGCGCTTCTGGAGGCGGAAAGGGAGAGGCGGGACGCAGCACAGGGGCTGGCTCGCGGCGACGCCGGCTCATGTGAACAGCGCCGGATGGGTGGCACCAGGACCTGTTGGTCATGCCCGCCCCCTACTTGGGCAGGAGAACCGCGATGCGAAGCAGGGGGGGTGCGGGAAGGCAAGGGCACGATTCGGTGCGGCGAAGCAATGGCGGCAGCGGCGTTGCGTGGACGATGAATCCTTGCTTGGAAGCGCGCAGGGTCCGTGTCCGGCTCGGGGAAGGCGTGGACGCGAGGGTGTTTCCGTGGGGAGTGTGGTTGGGACGTGCGGCGCATGCCGGCGGAGAATCATGTGCGTTACGGAGGGCAAGGGGAATCCGTAGCAGGGCGGGTTCCTTGCATGGCGCGTGTTTCACGTGGAACGTTTCGCACACGGACGCCTCTGGCGAGGTAGTCAGTTACCTGTGCACCATACAGCGGTGTTGGCGCTGTGGATGGGCGTCGAAAGGGACCGCAGGGCGAGATCGTTCTGTAGGTAGAGGGCGTGGCGGGCCTTGGTAATGGCGTCTGGAGTCATTACGGTTGCGTGCTGATGGAGGGAAGAGGCGGGGGATTATACGACCTGCGTGCTGCGTGAGGGTATGCGCAAAACGGGGGAGCACGGGTGGCGCGGGTGGATACGTAAGGCAGGGATGTTGGGGGGACGTGGACGCGAGGGGCGCGACCTATGAGGCGAGGGGGGCTTCGTCCTGGATGTGCTCTTTGACGGGGAAGCGCCTGGCGACAGGGATGTAGAGCGCCAAGGTCACGAGCATGGCAAGGGCGAAGAACCAGTAGTAGCTGGCACCGGGCAGCTTCGTGGAGCCGTCGTCATTTTGAATGAAGTGGTTGACGAGGGCGGAGAAGACATTGCCGAGCGATATGGAGAGCAGGTAGAGGCTCATGACGAAGGATTTGACCTTGTTGGGCGCTTGGGTGTAGGCAAATTCGAGAACTGGGATGGACGCGAGGATCTCGCCTGCTGTCAGGAGGCCATACGCAAAGAACTGCCAGCCAACGCTCGGCTGGGCTCCGCGGGCAATCTCAGTCTCAATCCAAGCGGGCACGACGAAACACACGGCTGTAACGAACATACCGGCCCCGATCTTACGCAGCGGCGTAAGCACGAGGACGCGGCTCACGGCGGGGTAGATGCCATACGTGAACAGGGGAATCATTATCATGATGAAGAACGAGTTGACGAACTGGACCTGGGCGGGCAGCCAGTTGACGCCGAGCCATCTGAGGTTCATCTTCTCCGCCTGAAGCACCCAGGCCGACTGGGACTGATAGAACAGGGCAAAGAACATTGAGACAAAGACGAAGATGACGGACACCCGGGCCAGAATCTTCAAAACGTCCTTTTCCAGCAGCTCCCTGACGATTTGCCGGCCGGCGGGGGGGATGTGGACGTACCTGGCTCTGCCGACGTAAAACGCGACGGCGGCAAAGACCATGAGCAGGGCGGGGACGCCGAAGCCAACGCGAGGGCCCCACCAGTCTAGCAGCAGGGGGCACAAGAACATGGAAACGCACGCGCCGAGGTTGATGGCGAAGTAGAACCAGCTATACATCTTCGATATCAGGTGCTTGTTTTGTTGGCCGAACTGATCGCCGACGTTGGCCGAGACACAAGGCTTGATAATGCCCGAGCCCAGAGCGATCAGGATTAGCCCGGCGGCCAAGCCAACCCGGGTCTGGTCCCATGCGAGCGCCGCGATGCCGAAACAATACAGTACGGAGAAGACCAGGATGGTTCGGTACTTGCCCAGCCACACGTCGGACAGCAGGGCGCCGAGCAAGGGGGTGAAGTAGACAGCGGCCGTGAAGAGGTGGAACCACTCCTTGGCGCGCTCGTCGCTCATCACGGCGAGCCCACTGCTGCCCATCAGATACTTGGTCATGAACACGACAAGAATGGAGCTCATCCCGTAGAACGCAAAGCGCTCGGCCGCCTCGTTGGTGAGAATGTAGGGAATCCCGGCCGGCATCTTCTTTGACGGTAGGGGGGCGGTCAGGTATTCGCGCTTGGCCATAGTAGGTCTCGGTGCCTCTACAGAGATTGCGCACTTTATCGGAGCAGCAGACGCCACGTCGCTCCGAGCGTGTGGGTATCTTATCGGCCCGCCGCACCCGTGGCAAATGAGAAACGGCGGCAGAGGGGCTAGCGCCGGTTCCCGCGTGCCATCCTTGATCCGGCCGCCAGAACGTGGTAGGATCGCACCCGAATCGCAAGACGCACTATGTATAGTGAGGGGTAAGATGAATACGAAAGCATGCTTGAGCGCATCGGTGGTTGTCGTGTTGCTTGCTGTTCGCTCTTATGCCGGCGGGGCGGTCGGCCCGGGGCATACGCCGGACGCGCGGATGTTGAGGTTTCCCGACGTCAGCGCCGACAAGATCGTCTTTTCTTACGCCGGCGATCTCTGGACGGTCCCCAAGGCCGGCGGCGTCGCCCGGCGACTCAGCTCGCCTAAGGGTGACGAGACGTTTCCGAAATTCTCGCCCGACGGCAAGCTGATCGCTTTCAGCGGCAACTACGACGGCAACACGGACGTCTACGTCATCTCCGCCGACGGCGGCACGCCGAAGCGACTGACCCACCACCCGGATGCCGACCTGGTGGTCGAGTGGTACCGCGACGGCCAGCACGTGCTCTACCGCTCGCAGATGGTGAGCCCATCGACGCGCTTCAATCGGTTCTTCAAGCAGCCGATAGCAGGGGGGCTGCCCCAGACCTTGCCGCTGCCTTATGGGGAGCTGGCGTCGTTCAGTCCCGACGGCAGCCGGATCGCATTCCAGTTCATCTCGCGCGAGTTCCGCAACTGGAAACGCTACCGGGGCGGTATGGCCAGCGACCTGTGGCTCTACGACTTCCTCAACAACACGTCCGAGAAGTTCACCGATTTCCCCGGCACCGACGCCGTGCCGATGTGGCACGAAAACACGATCTATTTCCTCTCGGACCGAGGTGACAACCAGAAGCTCAATATCTGGGCGTATGAGCTGTCCGGCAGACGCACGCGCCAGGTGACTCGCTTTGACGAGTACGACGTGAAGTGGCCGAGTATCGGGCCGGACGCGATCGTCTTCGAGAACGCCGGCGAGATCTATCTGCTCGATCTGGCTACCGAGACGGCCCAAGCTCTCAAAATCATCGTCCCAGACGATCTGCCTCAGATTCGCAAGGAACTCAAGAGTGTCTCGAAATATATCCAGAGCGCTTCACTCTCGCCGAGCGGCAAGCGGGCGGTGTTCGAGGCGCGGGGCGAGATCTTCACCGTCCCGGAGAAGCACGGCAGCGTGCGGAACCTGACGAACACCTCCGGCGTCGCCGAGCGCTACCCCGCCTGGTCGCCCGACGGCAAGTGGATCGCGTACCTGTCCGACGAGACGGGCGAATACGAGCTTTACGTCCGGCCCGGCGACGGCAAGGGCGAGCCCAACCGGATCACCACCGACGGGACCGCTTACCGCCACCATCCCGTCTGGTCACCCGACAGCAACCAGATCGCGTTCAGCGACAAGACCGGCAGCCTCTTCGTGGTG
>CAZGRF010000090.1:3202-4975 GCA_964527825.1 uncultured Pirellulales bacterium | reverse complement strand
CCGCCTCACCGTTGGCGCCCCGCAGCGACGAGGAAGAGGGGCCGAAAGGTGAGAAGGGTGAAAAGAGTGAGAAGGGCGATGAAGGGGAGGAAGGTGAGAAGGGGGGTGAGGAAGTGGACCCCAATGAACCTGATGGAGTGAAGGCCGCAGAGGCGGAAGGGGATAAGGAGAAGGAAGATAAGGAGGAGAAAGAAAAACCGAAACCCGTGGAGATCGACTTGGAAGGGTTTGAGGACAGAGTGGTCGAGCTGCCGATCCAGGCGGGCAATTTCGGCGCTCTGGCCTCGGTCAAAGGCAAGCTGCTGTTCATCCGCTATCTGCCCGCCGGCGCGGGCAAGCGCGGCGAGCCTTCAGGAACGTTGTTCTACTACGATCTGAAGGAGCGCGAAGAAAAGACGGTTATCGAGAAGATCGACCACTATGATGTCTCAGCCGACGGCAAGAAGATCCTCTACAAGAGCCGGTCGACCTACGGGATTATCGACGTGGCCGAGAACAAGAAAGTGGGTGACGGCAAGATCGCCGCGGGCGACCTGAAGGCCTGGATCGACCCGCCGCAGGAGTGGCGTCAGATCTTTGTCGAGGCGTGGCGCATCCAAAGAGACTTCTTCTACGACCCGAATATGCACGGCGTCGATTGGAACGCGATGAAGGACCGCTATGAGGCGCTGCTGCCTTACATCGTCGACCGCGAGGACCTGAACTACATCATCGGTGAGATGTTCGGCGAGCTCAACGCGTCCCACACCTATGTCCGGGGCGGTGATATCGAAGGGCCCGAGCGGCTTTCCGTCGGCCTGCTGGGCTGTGACTTCGATCTGGACGAGGCCAGCCATGCCTATCGGATCAGCAAGATCTACGATGGCGGCCGGCCGAATGCCGCGCCGCGCTCACCACTGCGTGCGCCGGGCGTCGATGTGCGAGAGGGCGACTATTTGTTGGCGGTCAACGGACAGCGCGTGGACACTGCGGAAGACCCGTGGGCGGCGTTCCAGGGCTTGGCCGGCGAGGTCGTGACATTGACGATCGGCCGCACCGCCGATATGAACGACGCCAACGACTTTGTAGTCGAGCCGATGGGCAGCGAATTCCGCCTGCGCAACCTCGCGTGGATTGAGAGCAACCGCAAGAAGGTCGAGGACGCCACGCAAGGGCGGGTCGGCTACGTGTATGTCCCGGACACGAGCACCAACGGCCAGAATGAGCTGGTCCGCCAGTTCACGCCGCAATGGGACAAGGAGGCGCTGATTATCGACGAGCGATTCAACAGCGGCGGCCAGATTCCCGACCGTTTCATCGAGCTGCTCAACCGACCCGTCTACAACCAATGGGCCCGGCGCGACCACCACGACTGGCAGACGCCGTCGCTGTCCAACGCCGGCCCCAAGGTCATGCTGATGAACGGTTGGTCCGGCTCCGGCGGCGACGCCTTCCCGTATTACTTCCGCGTCGCCGGCCTCGGCCCGCTGGTCGGAACGCGCACCTGGGGCGGCCTGATCGGCATCAGCGGCAATCCGCAGCCCATTGACGGCGGCTCCGTCTCGGCGCCGTCCTTCGGCATCTATCGCGATGGGCAGTGGGAGGTTGAAGGCTACGGCGTGGACCCCGACTACGAGGTGGAGAACGCCCCGCACGAGATGGTGGCCGGGCGCGACCCGCAACTGGAAATGGGCATTGCGGTCGTATTGAAGCTCCTGGAGAAGACACCGCCGCAGCCGCCGCAACGGCCTCGGTACCCCGACCGCTCGGCCCCCAGGAAATGACGAAGGCAAA
>CAZGRF010000090.1:0-3102 GCA_964527825.1 uncultured Pirellulales bacterium | reverse complement strand
GTCAAAGAGCTGGCGCAGAAGTTCTATGCTGGCATCGGCCTGCCGGTTGAATCCATTCTCGCCGCCAGTGATCTGTACGAGAAAGACGGCAAGAACCCCCACGCGTTCTGCACGGATATCGACCGGGAAGGCGACGTGCGCATCCTCTGCAATCTCAAGAACAACGAGAGCTGGATGGAAACCATCCTGCACGAACTGGGCCACGCCGTTTACGACAAGTACCACAATCCCGATATGCCGTACCTGCTGCGTCAGCCTGCGCATACCTTCACCACGGAGGCCGTCGCCATGTTCTTCGGCCGGCTCAGTCGCAATCCCGCCTGGATGCAGCAGATGCTGGGTCTGACGGATGAGCAGCGCGCCGAGATCGCCAAGGTCAGTGACAAGTATGCCCAGCTCAAGCAGCTCATCTTTGCACGCTGGGCGATGGTGATGTACTCCTTCGAGAAGCAGCTTTACGCCAACCCCGATCAGGACCTCAACAAGTTGTGGTGGGATATGGTCGAGAAATACCAGTTGCTGCATCGCCCGCCCGCCCGCAACGAGCCCGACTGGGCGGCCAAGATTCATTTCTCGATCGCGCCGTGCTACTACCACAACTACATGCTGGGTGAGCTGCTGGCCTCGCAACTGAACCACTACTTAGCCTTCAGCGTCCTCAAGCTGGATTCCGACAAGGACGTCGGTTATGTGGGCCAGGCGGACGCCGGCCAATTCCTCCGGGAGAAGGTTTTTGAGGTCGGCGACCGCTACTATTGGGACGAGATGATCGAGCGCGCCACCGGCGAGCCGCTGACCGCCAAGTACTTCGTTACACAGTTCGTCAGGTAATGAGCAATGAGTCTGAACGAGAAGTCACTGCCGGAAATCACGGTCAAAGCGGTTGTCTTGGGGGTGGTGCTCTCGATGATCCTGGCCGCGGCCAATGCTTACCTGGGTCTGTTCGCGGGCATGACGGTCTCGGCGTCGATTCCGGCGGCGGTCGTTTCGATGGGCGTCCTGCGCCTGTTCCGCAAGAGCAACATCCTCGAAAACAATATCGTCCAAACCGCCGCGTCGGCGGGGGAGTCACTTGCGGCCGGCGTCATCTTCACGCTGCCGGCGTTGGTCATCATGGGTTTTTGGCAGGATTTCAACTTCCTCTGGGTCACGATCATCGCTGGCTTTGGTGGCTTGCTGGGTGTGCTCTTCACGATTCCGTTGCGCCGTGCCTTGATCGTTGAGGACAAGCTCCAGTTCCCCGAAGGGATCGCGACCGCCGAGGTGCTGGAGACCGGCCAGAAGGGCGGTTCCGGCATTATTCACATCGGGGCGGCGGCGGCGGCCAGCAGCCTGTTCAAGATCGGCGCCGGCGGCATCGGTCTCTGGCCCGCGACCATCGAAGGGGCTAAGCGGCTCGGAGGCTCGATCGCCTATTTCGGTTCCGACCTCAGCCCCGCGTTGCTGTCTGTCGGTTACATCGTCGGCCTGAACATCGCAGTTCTCATCTTCCTCGGCGGCGTCCTCAACTGGTACGTCGCCATCCCCATCGTCGCAGTCGGGAGCAACTGGCCCACGCACACCAGCGGTGATCTCACCGGCCAAGCCATGGCCGCGACCGATTATGCGTATCAAATTTGGTCGACCAAGACCCGGTATCTCGGCGTCGGCGGCATGCTCCTGGGCGGCCTCTGGACGATCTTCGCCATGAGGCGGTCGCTCGTCCGCGGCATCGTCAGTGGCTTGCGCGCGTACAAGGAAGTTGCCGGCGAAAGCGGCGCCATCGACCGTACCGAGAGAGACATGTCGATGAAGTGGATTCTCGTCCTCATCGTTGCGTCCGTGGTCCCGCTGTTCCTGGTGTATGAAATCTTCGTCAAGGACTTCACGATCTCACTGCCGATGGCGGCGGTCATGCTCGTGGCGGGTTTCATCTTCTCGGCGGTGGCAGGTTACATGGCAGGTCTCGTGGGCTCGTCCAACAATCCCATCTCCGGCGTGACGATCGCGACGGTCACGGTCTCGGCCCTGTTGCTGCTCGTGCTGATGGGTTCGGGCCATCCCGGCGGCCCGGCGGCCGCCATCGTTATTGGCAGCGTGGTCTGCTGTGCCGCTGCTATCGCTGGTGATAACATGCAGGACCTCAAGACCGGCTACATCGTCGGCGCCACTCCCTGGCGTCAGCAGGTCATGCAGATGATCGGCACCGCCGCCGGCGCGCTGGTCATCGCCCCGGTGCTGATGCTGTTGCACCGGGCGTATGGTTTTGCGGGTCAGCCCGGGGCTAGGCCGGACGCCCTCGCGGCGGTGCAGGCGAACCTCATGGCCTCGGTGGCGCGCGGCGTCTTCAAGGGCGATCTGCCCTGGACGTTCGTGTTCATCGGCATGGGGATTGCCGCGGGCGTGATCGCGCTCGATCAGTATCTTAGGCGTATCGGCAGTTCGTTCCGCACGCCGGTCCTGGCCGTGACGATCGGCATTTACCTGCCGCTGGAGCTAGCTGTGCCGATCTTCGTGGGCGGGCTGATCCATCACGCCTGTAAGGCCTTCCACCGCCGGCACGGCACGCCGGCCGAGCAAGCGGAGTCCTCCGCCCGCAACGGTCTGCTCTTTGCCTCGGGCCTGATCACAGGCGAAGCCCTCATGGGCATCCTGCTGGCCATCCCGATCGTCGTCCTCAAACGGTTCGGTATTGCGTTGCCGATCATCGAGCACTTCACGGGGCACACCTTGCCGTTCGGCGGCGTTGTCGGCGTCGTGCTCCTGGCTTTTGTTACACTCTGGCTCTACCTAACCGCGGTCAGAACAAGACAGAACTAAGCGACGAAAGAAAGTGGGAGGATTCAGTCAAGTCATGGACCCAGTGGAAGCATACATAGAAGCGAATCAACAGCGCTTTGTTGAAGAGCTCAAGGAATTGATGCGGCTTCCGTCCATCAGTGCCCAACGTGCGCACGACAAGGATACCCGGGCGTGCGCCGAGTGGCTCGTGGAGCATTTCCGCAAACTTGGTCTCGAAGCTCAGCTCATCGACATCGGCGGCCAGCCGATCGTGCGCGCCGGCGCAAAGGGCAGGAAGTCCCGACGCGTGCTCATCTATGGGCACTACGACGTGCAGCCCGA
>CAZGRF010000089.1:8900-11162 GCA_964527825.1 uncultured Pirellulales bacterium | reverse complement strand
TATCCGCGATCTGCCAACCGTCATCTACTTCCATGAAAACCAGTTGACGTACCCCGTGCGGTTCGAGAGCGAGCGAGACTACCAGTTCGCCGTGACCAACGTGACCAGCGCTCTCGCAGCCGACGCCGTGTGGTTCAACTCGGGTTTTCACAAAGACTCATTCCTCAACGCGCTGGACACGTTCCTGCGGCGGATGCCGGATTGTCAACCGACAGATGCCTCGGAGAAGATTCGACAAAAGGCCATTGTATGTCCGCCGGGTGTCCGCCGGATGCCCGCGCGCGGCGTGAGGCGCCCCGGCCCGCTGCGCAACCTGTGGGCCGCTCGCTGGGAACATGACAAGAACCCGGACGATCTCTTCGCAGCCCTTAGGATCCTGGAGGCTCGCGACGTCCGGTTCAGGATCAGCACCGTGGGTGAGCAGTTTCGCCAGTCACCGGAGGTCTTTTCCAGTGCTCGCCGGGAGTTCACCGAACACGTCGACCGCTGGGGTTATCAGGAAGACAGAACGCAATACGAAGCCACCTTGTGCGAGGCGGATGTATTCGTGTCTACCGCTCGGCACGAGTTCTTCGGTCTCAGCGCCGTCGAAGCGACCTTGGCGGGGGCCCATCCACTGTTGCCCAAGCGTCAGGCCTATCCGGAGGTCTTTGGCCTTGATGAGGACGAGGCCGTGGCACAGTTCTTCTATGATGGCTCCGTCGAAGTCCTGGCAGATCGGCTGGCCGAGTTGGCGGCGTTTACATCGGGTAGTCCGTCGTTATTCGACAGAACTGAGTCTCTCCGACACCGGCTCTCACGATTTGAGTGGTCCAATCTCGCCCTTGTCCTGGACAAGGCGATTCAGCAGATCGCCAATCATGAGTAGAAGTCCAGGACCTTACGCCTGCGGCGAAGCTGGCGTCTCTAGCTGGGAACGTGCCTCTTGCGATACTCTCGAAGGCTGACCCCGGCTTCCTTGCGGAAGTAGCGGGAAACATGCTCAACGCCGTCGAATCCGGCCTTTACGGCGATCTCTGTGATGCTCATGTTGCTGCCGACCAGAAGCTCAATGATATAGCTAACGCGCACGCGCCGGATTTCCTGATAAACCGAGCGCCGGAGGACTGCCTTGAAACGCTTTTCGAGGACCCGCCGGGAGACGTTCGTGGCGCGGACAACATCATCGACCTGGATCATGCGATTGGGGTTTCTCCGGATGAAGCGTATGGCCGCTCCCACATCCCGATCGGTGACGGCCAGCATATCCGTAGACATTCGCGTCACAATGTGCGTGGGTCGAACCGCGATCTCCTGACCGGCCATCTGGCCACCCTTCATGAGTTGGTCCAGCAGCTTGGCGGCCTCATGTCCAGCGGTCTCCGTATCCAGTGCAATGCTTGAAATGGGCGGGTCGGCCAGATCGCAGATCAAGATGTCGTTGTCCACGCCGAGCACGGCCACCTGATCGGGCACGTAGAGATCCGCGAGCTTGCAGGCCTCGACCACCTGCAGGGCCCGGTCGTCATTGCAGCACATCAGCGCCACCGGCTTCGGCAGCGACGCGAGCCATTCGGCAATGAGGATCTGCTCGCTCTTCCAGGCGCGTTTCGCCTGTGCCTTCGGCTGGCGGTACACGTTCACCTGGCGCCCCACCTGCCTGAGCCGCTCGCTGAAGTGGTGCGCGCGCAGTCGCGACCAGATGAACTCGTCGAGGCCGCAATACGCGAAATTCTCGAAACCCCGGTCCAGGAAGTGTTCGGCCGCTATCTGGCCGATCGCAGTGCTGTCGGTGATGATTGCCGGAAACGGTGAGTAGCACTCCTTGTTGTGCTGGGCAAAGATCACGGGAAAACCCCATGCCGCCAGATTCGCGACCATCTTCACGTCACGCACAATCGCGCCGTCGATTCGCAGGTCTCGCCACTCGGGCAGCTCGGAATCCAGTCCGGCCGACTGGCGGTAGACGCGCCACGGACCATGCAGGCGAGAGTACCGAGCGATCCCGTAGAGCAGACCGCGCCCGAACTCGCGTGAGGTCTCGACGAACAGGAGCACCGAAGGCGCCTTCTCGCTGCCGGGTTTGCCGGGTCCTTTTGATCTGGTTCTCTCAGCCACGTCTGGCCCCTACCCCACGGTCACCCCTTGCGGAAGGCATCCCGCCCTGCTGTCGCGAACAGGACCCACCCTGAGCCGGCCGGAGGGATACCCGCGACCCGTGACATGCTGCTCTATGCCTGGCCGTAGTAGGCGTTCTCACCATGCTTTCGCAGGTAATGCTTA
>CAZGRF010000089.1:0-8800 GCA_964527825.1 uncultured Pirellulales bacterium | reverse complement strand
GCTCTATGCCTGGCCGTAGTAGGCGTTCTCACCATGCTTTCGCAGGTAATGCTTATCCAGCAGGGCCTGCAAGATCGGCTTCTGCTGAGGACTGATTTGGAGTGTCCCCAAAGCCATTTTCGCCACCTCTTCCAATACGACGGCATTCTTGACCGCGGCGAAAGCATCGTCGCCCCAGGTGAACGGGCCGTGATGCGCCACGAGCGCCGCAGGCATCTGCATCGGGTCAAGGTCGGCAAACCGTCGCACGATCACCCGGCCCGTGTTGGCCTCGTAGTCCTGCTGTATCTCGGCGCGCGTCATGGTATCGGTGACCGGGACAGGCCCATAGAAATGATCGGCGTGCGTCGTCCCGAAGCACGGTATTTCGCGGTGGGCCTGGGCCCACATCGTGGCGCACGTCGAATGTGTGTGACAGACACCACCGACGCCCTCGAAACAACGATACAGCTCCACGTGCGTCGGCGCATCGGACGACGGCCGCAGATCGCCTTCGACCACGTTGCCCTGTAGATCGAGCAGCACGATCTGCTCGGGGACCAATTCGTCGTAGCTGACGCCACTGGGTTTGATCGCCACAACACCGGCCGCGCGGTCGATACCGCTGACATTGCCCCAAGTGAACACGACAAGGCCGTATTTGCACAGGTCGAGATTCGCCTGGCAGACCTGATGTTTGAGCTTTTCGTGCATCGTTACGCGTTCGCCCTCTCCTTGATGGCCAAGAGGTCTTTCATGACGTTGCCCATGGCCGTCGACTTGTCTCTCAGACCGAACCCATCATGGAGTTGCTTGTACAGCTTGTAGAGTTGCTGATAGACCTTGTGGTTCTCAGCGATCGGTCTGAAGGTCTTCTCCTTGATACCGCACATGGCCGCTTGGGCCTTGTCGAAATCGGGATAGGCCCCGCCGACGACCGCAGCCGCAATGGCCGAACCCAATGCGCAGGTCTGGGCAGAGCGAGAGATCTTCATTTCGCGCCCGGTGACATCAGCATAAATCTGCATGAGCATAGCGTTCTTCTCGGCGATACCACCGCAGTTGACGACCTCCTTGATCCCGACGCCGTACTCCTCGAAGCGGTTGATAATGGTCAGGGCTCCGAAGGCCGTCGCTTCAATCAGCGCCAGGTAGATCTCCTCCGGCCTGGTGTGAAGCGTCTGGCCCAGAAGCAGACCCGTCAGCCGCTGGTCCACGAGGATCGTGCGGTTGCCGTTGTTCCAGTCGAGAGCCAACAGGCCCGACTGGCCCGGCTTGAGCTGGGCGGCTTTTTGGGTAAGCCCCTGGTGCGAGCCGGCCTCTTTCCCACCCGGCTGGATGTAGTTGACGAACCAGTTGAAGATGTCCCCTACCGCGGACTGGCCCGCCTCGAGACCGTAGCAGCCAGGCAGAATGGAGCCCTCCACGATGCCGCAAATACCCGGAATATCAGGAAGCCTCGTGGCCGTCGGCGCCACGACCATGTCGCACGTGCTGGTGCCAATGATCTTGACCAGCACCCCTTGCTTGATCCCTGAGCCGACCGCGCCGAGATGCGCGTCGAAGGCGCCCATCGCCACGGGGATGCCCGGGGTCAGCCCGAGCTTGCCAGCCCACTCGCTGGTGAGCTTGCCGGCGGCTTCATCAACCGCAAACGTCCGGTCGCCCAGCGTCTGACGCAGCTTGCCGAGCTTCGGATCGAGCTTCGAGAGGAACGTGGCATCGGGGTAGCCGCCCCAGCCGTCGTTGAACATGGCTTTGTGTCCGGCCGCACAGCGGCAACGCCTCAACTTGTCCGGGGCATCCGTCGCCGTCAACACGGCAGGCAGCCAGTCGGCGTGCTCAACCCACGTATGGGCCGCGCCGTAAACCTTCGGGGCCACACGCAGACAATGGAGTATCTTGCTGAAGAACCACTCCGAAGAATAGGTGCCGCCGCACTTGGCCAAGTACTCGGGATGCTCCTTCTTCGCCAGCTCCGTGATCTCGGCGGCCTCGGCATAGCCCGTATGATCCTTCCACAGCCACGCATGGGCGTTTGGATTGTCCTTGAATTCATCGAGCAATGCCAGCGGAGTTCCGTTCTTGTCAACCGGCAGCGGAGTCGAGCCGGTCGTGTCCACACCAATCCCGACAATCTTCTTCGCGTCGAATCCGGGATCGGCCTTGCGTGCCTCTGCCATCGCCCCGGCAACGGTCACTTCGACGCCCTTGAGATAATCGGCCGGGTTCTGACGCGCGACATTGTGATCGCTCGGATCGAGGATGATACCCGCCTCACCGGTTTCGTACTCGTAGATGCACGTGCCCAACTCTCGACCGTTCGACGTATCGACGATCAAGCAGCGCACGGAATTCGTGCCGTAATCCAAACCTAACGCATAGGCCATTGCTCACACCTCATTCTCTGAATGCCATACCAGTAACAGGAACGTGCGCTTCGACTGCTTCCAGCTTAGCGAGCCGAGAACGCATAGATTGTGGTGGTTTCGTAGACCTGGCCCGGCCGCAGCGTTGTCGACGGAAAACGCGGCTTGTTGGGCGAGTCCGGATAGTGCTGCGTCTCCAGGCATAGCCCGTAGCGATGCTTGTAGACGATGCCGCCCTTGCCGGTGATGGTCCCATCGAGGAAGTTGCCGGAATAGAACTGCAATCCGGGCTCATTCGTCAATACCGTCATGACGCGTCCGCTCGTCGGCTCGTAGAGCTTGGCCGCCAGCGTCATCGTCGCGTCCTTCTTGTTCAGGACCCAGTTGTGGTCGTAGCCACCACCGTACTTCAGTTGCTGGTTGTCATCGTTTATCCCGGCGCCGATCGCGGTTGACTTCGTGAAGTCCATCGGGGTCCCCTTGACGTCCTCAAGTTGCCCTGTTGGAATCAGGCCCGCGTCAACCGGAGTGGTCTTGTCCGCATCAATCATCAGTTCGTGACCCAGGATATCACGTTGACAGCAGGTCAGATTGTAGTAGTTGTGCTGCGTCAAGTTCACAACTGTGGGCTTGTCGGTGGTGGCCTTGTACTCGATCCGCAACTCGTTCTTGTTGGTCAAGACGTATACGACAGTCGCGGTGAGATTGCCTGGATAGCCCTCTTCGCCATCTTTGCTCGAGTAGCTCAACTTGACGCCGACGCCGTTCCGTCTCCACACCGGCTCATCGTCCCAGACAACCTTGTCGAAGCCCCGAGTACCGCCGTGCAGACTGTTGCCGTTGTTGTTGGCCGCCAACGTGTATTGCGTGCCATCGAGGGTGAACTTGGCTCCGCCGATACGATTGCCGTACCGCCCAATCAGCGCGCCGAAGTAGGGGCTGTTCTTGATGTAAGCCTGGAGGTTATCGTAGCCGAGGAGGATGTCGCCCATGTTCCCGTCTCGGTCCGGGGCGGTCAGCGTCGTCATGATGCCACCGTAGGTCATGATTCCCGCCGTCATCCCGTTGGCATTCCGGAGTGTGTAGAGGCGCACCTGCTGGCCGTCCGGCGTCGTTCCGAACGGCTTGACGTCGATGTCCATCGCCCCGCCGGCCTTCGTCCCCGTCGTAGACGTCATCGAATCGCACGAACACAGCGTCATCACCAACGCCACCATCAGCACCGCCCCGCCGACCAATTGCGATCTGCTCCTGACCATCTTCTTGCCCGCCTTTCTCGTATGCTATTACAGACCAGATGAAGACCCAGCGGCCTCAGAACGTCAGCCGCCCACGTCGCTTGTCAAGTCGCCCGGATTCAATACAACACTACCAGCGCGACATGTATTCAAAAGCGTGCTCACCAGCTCAAACAGGCCGGGAATGCACAGACAGGACTGCTCGTCGCAGCCTCGGTAGCCGTCTAATTATCCTTTCTTGGAGTTGAAAGCAAAGAAAATTTGCGTTTTGTTCTGGCCAATATGCGAATGCACGGCTCGGCCGCAGACCGCTCCCGCGAGAGTGTTGTGGCGCAACCTGTTGCGGCTGCCCTACCTGCCCGGAGCGAGCACGGCCGCGAAACCACCATACGGTCTCATCTCGACCGTTAGGACATCCCCAGAGCCAACTTTCATGCTCTTGCTGTCGAACGTGCGCGGATCGTCGCCGTCGGTGATCAATGTCACATCGAATCGCCCTGAGTCAAGAAAGGACAACGGCACCTGCGCTTTGCGCGCGGATCGCTCTGCATTGATACCGCCGACATACCACGCGTCACCGTCGCGGCGGGCCAGCACCGCGAACTTGCCGGGATCGCCGACCACAAAGCGTGTCTCGTCCCACGTCACAGGAATGTTGCGCAGGAACGCTTTGGGCGCCGCGGGCAATTCCTCATAGTCGCCCACCCCACCACCGAAATGCAACCACCCTGATTCGAAGATGACCGGCAGCGCCAGTTCGTGGGCGTACGTGGTGGTATGACGGTAGGCCGAGAAGATCACCGGCGTATAGTCCATCGGACCCACGGCGTTGCGGGTGAAAGGTACGATCGTGTTGTGCGCAGGGGCCTCGGCGGAGAAACGCCGGTCGAAGCTGTAGCACTCGGCGCCCCTGACGGCTTCCATGCTCATCAGGTGCGGGTAGGTCCGCGACCAGCCGCGCGGAAGCGTGCAGCCGTGGAAGTTGACCATGATGTGGAAGTCAGCCGCATCTTTCAGGATATCGTGATAGAGTTGGATGATGTTCTGCTTGTCGCTCTGGAAGAAATCCACCTTGACGCCCTTGATGCCCCAGTCCCGCAGCCGCTGGAACTCAAAACGCCGGACCTGCCGCAGGAACATCGTGCCACGCGGCTGCTCCGTCACGTAGTTGTGCGGGCCGCCGGAATTGTACCACAGCAGTAGCCCCACCCCCTTGCTGTTGGCATAGGTGATCAGGTCGTGGATTGTCCCGTTCTTCATGATGTTCCAGTTCGCGTCGACCAGCGAATACTCCCAGCCCATCTCGGCGCAGAGGTCCACGAAAGCCTTGAGCTTGGTGCAATCCTGTGGACTGTCGTGGTCGGACAACCAGCTCCATGAGGCCTTGCCTGGTTTGATCCAGCTCATGTCCTCGACGATGGATGGCGGGTTCAGATCGGTCACCAATGTCGATTCGACCATGGTGCCGGGAGTCTCGCCGACCATGATGACCCGCCAAGGAGTTGCCCAAGGCAACGTCCAGGAGGGATTGACCGCGCCGGTGCCGTTGCCCTCGCCCGGAGCGGGGAATCGAATGCGGTAGACGCCATGAGGCGCGTCTTGTTGGAGGTGCGCACCGCAGTAGGAACCGTCGACCGCCGCTTCGGTCAGCAGCCCCCAACGGCTCTTGTCGGCATTACAGAACAGTATCGGAAACGCCCAGCCCGCTTGGTTGGGAGACGCGGTGCCAACCGCGGCCCCGTTGAGGTAGTACGTCTCATAGGCGGGCGTGTACTGCCCGGCTTCGTCATAGGGGTGGGCCCATATCCGCCCGCCGGTCGGCAATTGGAAGCCGGTGGCCTCGGCCGTGACGGTGTAGGTAGCGTCGCTCTCCTGCGGGAAGCGATAGCGAAAGGCTACGCCGTCGTCGTAGGCGCGGAGGATGATCTCGACCTTCGCGCCCCTGGCGTTCTCAAACGTCACGGTCTTTTCCTTACCGCGCGTTCTGTACACCTTGCGTTTGCCGTGCGGGATGGTGTATGTCTCGTCAATGGTGTCGGTGCCGGTCGCTGTGACGTACTTGAGATCATCGACAAAGTCCTGATCGCCACGGGTGATGCCCAGAGGCGAGAGGCCCACGACCGTCTCACCACGGCAGGTGGCCTCGTAGTAAAGCCGCTTCTTACCCACAGGATAGTCCGCGGTCTTGCCCGGGGTGGCCAAGCGCAGCCCGATAGCAACATGGTCGCCCGGCGACTCCACCCGCCAACTTGCCTGGGCCAACAGGGACTGGCTCGACAAAACCACCAGGATAGATGCAGCAAGGGCGATCGTCTTCAGGTCTCGCGTCATGTGTGACCTCCTTAGTTCTCAGTGCGGCACGTGCGCGCGTTGTTCAAAGGGACGCGGCCCAGCGTGGGCTCTGCGACAGGATATGGCATCCGGCGACATTTGGCAATTCCCTCCTGTCGCATCCGGAGAGGCAACCTCGCTCGGCCCGTAAGACCTCGGCAAGACCATTGACCGGAGGGACAAGGCCGATTATCCTAGCGGCCATGAATGCGAGCGGAACAGAGAACGTCGCGCCGGATCCGGATGCCGCCAGACAGGATACGATTGGCGGCGTGCTGGCCGCAGCCGTGACCATGGAAGAGGACATCAGCGGCGGCGTCTACCGGGACTATCTGCACCGCCGGAACTGGCCTGCACAACTCGACGACAGGGTCTTCGTGGAATCCGCAAACGGCTCACCGCGCTGATCGAAGGCATCGAGAGGCACAAGAGGATCATCCGCGCGCTGGTGAGAGAACATGGCCGAGACGAATAGCCGGGCAAGAGACAGGATCACCCGCGAGTTTGAGACGATGAAGTCCTTGGAGCTCTCCGCGCGCGACCTCTACACACGGATCGCGACCGATCGCAGCGTCGAGCCGCAGAAGGTTAGAAATGCCTTTTCCACCCTGGCCAAGGAAGAGCGGCAGCACGCGGACATCGTCCAGGAAATCATCAATATCGTGGCCAACGCCTTGTAGGCTGCCGAGCTCAGGTGGGATCTGGTCGCGTGAGCAGCTTGATCACGTACTTGGGGTCCGGCCGCAGCACGATATCCAGTATCGCCTCAATGCTGCTGGCGGCAACCTGTTGTCCGAATTGGGCGGCTACCTCCCCTGCCATACGCGCGTCCATATCGGCTTGCCCTGCGCCCGCGCCCGATGGCCCGTCTTCGCCAAGTTCGTCAGTTGCGCCGGGCGAAGCTTCGCAGGTGCCGACGAAGCCACGCTCTTGCAAGGCAGCGCTGACGTATTCTCTGGACAAGCTCAGGGCCGCACCCATGCCCAGCATGTGTCCGGGCAGGTCGTCCATAGGGTTGCTTGTCTTGCCGCTTGCTCCTACTGAAACTAACGAACGCATCGCAGAATGCGTGCCCCCAGCGCCTTGGATGGCATCCATCCTCGATCCCCCGCAACAAATTGGCCTACCTTTGATTCCTCGCGTTGAAACGCGAACATGTCCTCCCCTGCCGTGGAAAGTATAGAAAAGAAGCGGGGTTTTGCAAACCGTGCACACTCGCAAATGTGATTGGTCTGGAGATGTCCCTGCAGAAAGCACACACGGGAGTGCCTTCTCGGCTGGGTCATCTCCCTTCGTCAGTGAGGAATCCCCGTCACGATGACAATGACAGACGGACACAGGCGGGCAGAAGAAGACACTGCATGAATCTGCCGGACGACTCGACACGCCGGAGCGCGTCCGAGTGTGATGACGCCGGTCACTCCAACAGTGCAAGCACCCTTTTCGGACCCAGCCGCGCGGTTGCGCGCGCAGCCTCCTCGGCGTCACTCACGACCTGCGCTGCGAAATAGGCGCCAACCTCGGCTGCGGTCAGACCATTTGGACTCACCCGCCTTCGCGGCGCACAGCCCGACCCTCTCTCTCGGGCTGCCACGTCATCGGCAACGTCTCCGCAAGAACCATCCGCGGAACCACACGATGAACCTTCGGGCCTGTCTGAGAGTCCTTCCTGGTCCGGCATAGCATCAGGCCCTTCTCTGAGACAAGAGGTTCCGGCCTCACCGGCCGGCTCGGTGACATGGCCCGTCAGAAGTGCTCCCGGATCTGCCTCAGCGGGCGTTTCCGTGCGATTCACCTCAGACCCTCCCCCTATCTTCTCATTGACCGCCCAAGGTTGAGCCCGTCGTCTCTCTGCTTCCCTGTTATCAAAAGTATAGCTTGGCCAGCGAATTTTCCAAATCGGGACATGGCGGTTTCTTCCGGCAATCTCGCCCCCACGAACCTTGCACAAGCGGACCAGATCGGTGGTGTACCCGCCGGTCCTTGTAATTCCGCCTCTTGACCCTATAATGAGTCTCACTTGCTTTTTGGAGAGCCGAAAATATGGCGAAATTGGCCAAACTAGACGACATCGTGTCGCTGTGCAAAAGGCGTGGCTTCATATTTCAATCGAGCGAAATCTACGGTGGCCTGGCGAGTTGCTACGACTACGGGCCGCTCGGCGTGGAGCTGAAGAACAACGTCAAACGCGCCTGGTGGAAGCATGTCGTCCAAATGCGGGACGACGTCGTCGGACTTGATTGCAGCATCCTCATGCATCCGCTGATCTGGAAAGCTTCCGGGCACGCCGACAAGTTCGCCGATCTCGTCTCCGAGTGCAGGAAGTGCAATACACGAACGCGCGTGGACCACTTGAAGGACAAGGACCTGACCGAGGCTCAGCAACATACCGAACACGTCTCCCTCGATACGGCCCAGAGCCAACAGCACGACCTGAGCAACAAGGTCTGTCCGAATTGCGGCGCGGTCGGCCAGTTCACCGCGCCCATGCCCTTCAAGCTGATGTTTGAAACGCAGATGGGCGCCAACGTCGACGACTCGATGACGATGTACCTGCGTCCGGAAACAGCCCAAGGCATCTTTGCGAATTTCCGAAACGTGCTCGACTCGACCCGCGTGAAAGTCCCCTTCGGCATTGCCCAGATCGGCAAGAGCTTTCGCAATGAAGTCACAACCAAGGCATTCATCTTCCGCACGCGCGAGTTCGAGCAGGCCGAGGTCGAATTCTTCTGCGAGCCGGGGACGGACGAGCAATGGTACGAGCAATGGAAAGCCGCCCGCTTTGCCTGGTACACCGACCACGGGATCAAGCAAGAGAACCTTCGCTTCCGCGACCATGATCCGGACGAACTGGCTCACTACGCCAAGGCGTGCGTCGATGTG
>CAZGRF010000088.1:0-11172 GCA_964527825.1 uncultured Pirellulales bacterium | reverse complement strand
GCGTGACAGGTGTTTTTGTTTCTAAAGTGTTGCCTAAATTGAACGAAATTCAGGCCCTTCGGCGCGGCCGCAGGGACGAGGCGGTTTGGGGCATTGGTGTTTGATCTTTGGGTCTTTTTGCGCTATGGTTGGCGGGGACTTTGAGAACAGGAGGTTTGGACAAATGACTTCTTTCAAGAATACGGTACGTTGCAGGGCCGGAGAGACGGCAATCACAACGATGAGCGGCGCGGCGGATGCGGAGATCGGAGCACCGGTCGAATATGGCGGACGGGCCGACACGCTCAATCCCGAAGAATTGCTTGTGGCCTCCATCAACAGTTGTCTGATGCTCGTGTTCTACCATTTCGCCGCCAAGTCAGCCCTTGATATCGAATCGTATGAAGCGGATGCCGAGGGGACCGTGGAGAAGACCAAGAACGGCCTGCGTTTCACGGGCGCGCGCGTCGAGGCCCGCGTCAAGGCGTCCGGGCCGGACGTTGCCGTCAACCTCGCAAAGGCAGCGGAGCTGGCCGAGAAATACTGCCTTGTCTCCAACTCCGTGAATTTCCCCGTCGCTTATCGCGCCAGCCTGATTTGACTTGGGGTCCGTCGCCCTACGTGCTGAGTGTGAGCGCGTATCCCCATCGGGCCGCTCGTTTCACACGCGCCAGTGCGGTTGCGGCGGCGGTTTTGAGTATTGGCATTTGATTTTCGGCCCTTTCTGGACTATTGTCGGCGGCGTGAAGTGTGGATCGCGGAACGCCTGCGGGCGAGGACGCCGAGGTGTACGCAAGGAAGGATGCCGGTTGTGCGAAATGAGTTTCTGCCATTCTCACGACCCTCGATCACGGAGGATGACATCGCCGCAGTGGGCCAGGTCCTGCGCTCGGGCTGGATCACCACCGGGCCCAAGACCGCCGAATTCGAGCGGGATTTCTGCGAGTACGTGGGCTGCCCCGACGCGCTGGCGCTGTCGTCGGGAACCGCTGGGATGCACCTGGCGCTGAAGGCCCTGGACATCGGGCCGGGTGACGAAGTGGTGACTCCCTCGCTGACGTGGGTCTCGACGGTCAATCTGACCGTCCTGGCGGGCGCGACGCCGGTCTTCGCCGACGTGGACCGCGATACGCTGATGGTCTCGGCCGGGTCGATAGAGCCGTGTTTGACGGAGAGAACGAGGCTGATCGTGCCGGTGCATTTCGCCGGGGCGCCCGTCGATATGGAGCCGATTCGACGGCTCGCAGCGGCCCGGAACATCCGCCTGATTGAAGACGCCGCACACGCCCTCGGGACCGAATGCCGGGGCGAGCGCATCGGCCGGCGGGGAACGTCGATCTTCTCGTTTCACCCCATCAAGAACATCACCACCGGCGAAGGCGGCATGTTCTGCTCGGACGATCCGGAACTGCTCGACCGCGTGCGACGGTTGAGGTTCCACGGGCTGGGCGTGGACGCCTACGACCGCCAGACACAGGGACGCGCCGCCCAGGCGGAGGTTCAGGAGCCGGGGTACAAGTACAACATGACGGATATGTCGGCCGTGCTGGGCATAGGACAACTGGCACGCCTCGACAAGGTAAACCGCAGGCGCACGGAATTGGCGATGAGATATCGGCGGCGGCTCGCTGAGATCGACGAGATCATACCTCTTGCCGACCCGGCTTACCCGACGAAACATGCATGGCATCTGTTCGTCGTGCGCCTGGACATCGACAAGGCCGGGTTGGATCGTGATGAGTTCATGGCGCGTCTGAAGGCCAGGAACATCGGGACCGGCCTGCATTTCCGGGCCGTGCACCTGCAGAAGTACTATCGGGAGATGATGGGGATGCGTCGCGGCGCCTTGCCCAACACGGAATGGAACTCGGACCGGATTTGCTCGCTTCCCTTGTTCAGCGACATGACGGACCGCGATGTCGACGATGTCGTGGAGGCCATAAAGGACGTTTTGCAGGAGAAACCGTGAACACGAGAGAGAGTGAAAGAACTGCGAGTCCGGACCGGCGCGCGCAAGGTCGAATCGACTTGCTTCATCCTCGCCCGGCGTCACCGCGGGCGTCGACGCCGGAGAGTGACGAGCGTGAGGCAAGCCGCTGTGACGCAACGACGACAGCGCCGCGGCCGAAGGTCTCCCTGGTAATCCCGGTATTCAACGAAAGGCAGAACCTCCGCGAGCTTATTGCTCGTTGCCTGAAAACCTGCGGGGATGTGAAGAAATCATTCGAGATTATCCTGGTGGATGACGGTAGCTCCGACGGCTCGACGCAGATCATCGCGGGCGTGGTCGGGCAAAACCCCGGCCGGATCATCGGCGTCCTGTTGAACCGCAATTACGGCCAGCATGCCGCTATCATGGCCGGGTTCGCCGAATCCAGAGGAGACATGGTCGTCACCCTCGACGCGGACCTGCAAAACCCGCCTGAAGAGATCCCCAAGCTGGTCCGCAAGATGGAGGAAGGTTTCGATATCGTTGGCACGGTGCGCATTTCGAGAAAGGACACCTTCTTTCGAAGGATGGCCTCCCGGATCGTCAACAAGGCGGCACGCAAAGCCACGGGCGTGATGATGCACGATTACGGCTGTATGCTGCGCGGCTACGGACGCCACGTCGTGGACGCCATGTTGCAGTGCCACGAGCGCAGCACATTCATCCCGGTTCTGGCCAATACGTTTGCGCGGAACGCCACGGAGATTGACGTGGACCACGCCGAGCGCTCCGTCGGCAACTCCAAGTACGGACTCTGGAAGCTGATCAACCTGCAGTTCGATTTGCTGACGAGCATGACGACCCTTCCGCTGCGTTTCTTGAGCGTGGTGGGGACACTAATGTCGCTCTCGGGGATCGGTCTCGGCATTCTCCTTCTCGTGATGCGGCTGATCCACGGCCCAGGCTGGGCGGCCGAGGGTGTTTTCACGCTGTTCGCCATATTGTTCTTCTTCATCGGCGGCCAATTTGTTGCACTCGGCTTGCTCGGAGAGTACATTGGACGCATCTATCACGATGTCAGAGCAAGGCCCCGTTACTTCATTCACGAGGTAATCGGTCGCAGTGGATCGGAGGAATCGGACGCACGAAGCCGAAAGGAATCGGAGGACATGCCATGAGGGCAGTGGTGTTGGCTTATCACAACATTGGCTGTGCCGGCATTGACGCGCTGCTGCGCAACGGATTCGAGGTTCTTGCGGCCTTCACTCATAAAGACGATCCTCGCGAGACCATCTGGTTTGATTCGGTAGCGGAGCGGGCCGCGGCGCGAAACATCCCCGTCTTCGCCCCAGATGATATCAATCATCCCCTCTGGGTCGAGCGTATCAAGAGGATGAATCCGGATATCCTCCTTTCGTTCTACTATCGCAAGATCCTCAAGCAGCCGATTCTGGACATCCCGAAGGCCGGATGCCTGAACCTACACGGCTCGCTGCTTCCCAGGTATCGAGGCCGTTGCCCAATCAACTGGGTTCTCATCAACGGGGAGAAGGAGACAGGAGTCACCTTGCACTACATGACGGCCCGCCCCGATGCGGGTGACATTGTCAGCCAGAAAGAGATTGGCATTACAGGCAACGATACCGCCCGCAGCCTGCACGACAGGATGGTGAAGGCTTCCGCGGAGCTGTTGGCGAGCGTGCTGCCTTACATAAAAGATGGGACTGCGCCGCGTGTGCCGCAGGACGACTCCAAAGCCACGTACTGCGGTGGCCGCCGCCCCCGGGACGGGGAAGTAGACTGGACGAAGCGCGCGGACGAGGTTCGCAATTTGGTTAGGGCCGTGACACGGCCCTATCCCGGCGCCTTCAGCTACGTCGGCAATAGACAGTGCCTGTTCTGGAGCGTGACACATACGCGCCAGGACGACAGCGCGCAGGCCCCGGGTACGATTGTCTCAACGAATCCCCTGGTCGTGTCGTGCGGCGTCGGCGCCGTCCGCGTAGACTCAGGGCAACCCGAGGACGGTGTCTGCATGACCGGCGCCCAACTCGCCACGGAGATGAACCTCGCGGAAGGCATGAGGTTCGCGGCGCAGGCCAGCAGCCGCCTCCAGGCCTTGAGAAGAAAGAGTGTGCTCATCCTCGGCGTCAACGGCTTCATCGGCAGCGCGCTGAGCGAGCGGCTCCTGGAAAGCGGGAGGTTCGACGTCCACGGGATGGACCTGCACTCGAACTACGTCCGGCACTTGGCGGACAGGCCTGGGTTCCATTTCGAGGAAGGCGACATCTCCATTCACGGCGAGTGGATCGAGTACCACATCAAGAAATGTGACATCGTGCTGCCTCTGGTGGCCATTGCGACGCCGATCGAGTACACGCGCAATCCACTGCGCGTCTTCGAGCTGGACTTTGAAGAGAATCTTCGGATCGTTCGCCACTGCGTGAAGTACCATAAGCGGATCATTTTCCCCTCCACGTCCGAGGTCTACGGGATGTGTGACGAGCAGGAATTCGACGAGGACAACTCCAATCTTGTGCTCGGTCCGATCCGGATGCAGCGCTGGATATACTCGTGCTGCAAGCAGTTGCTCGACCGAGTCATCTGGGCCTACGGGCAGAAAGAAGGGCTGGAGTTCACGTTGTTTCGGCCGTTCAACTGGATTGGACCTAAGCTCGATAGTCTGACGTCGGCGCGTATCGGCAGTTCGCGCGCCATCACACAACTGATCCTCAACCTCGTTGAAGGAACACCGATCCAGCTCATCGACGGGGGAGACCAGAAGCGGTGTTTCACCGACGTCGCGGACGGGATCGAATGCTTGTACCGAATCGTCGAGAACAAAGACGGCGTCTGCAACGGGAAGATCATCAATATCGGCAATCCCGACAACGAGGCCAGCATCCGCGGTCTGGCAGAAATGCTCCTGGCGGAGTTCGAGCGGCATCCTCTGCGGTCGCACTTTCCGCCCTTCGCGGGCTTCCGGGAAATCGAGAGCGAGTCCTACTACGGCGCCGGCTACCAGGACGTCCAACACAGAAGACCGAGCATAAGGAACGCCAGGAAGCTTCTGGATTGGACGCCGACGATAGGGTTGGAACAGTCTGTGGAACAGACCCTTGATTTCTTCCTCCGCGAGGCCGTCCGTCATGGCGACATCGCCATCGAGAACGCGCGCTCCGATCTGAGAGAGACAGAAACGCTCGCGTCTCCCCCGCCGGCAAGGAAACCCACTCCCATCGTCTCAATACCTGCTCGGGGTGAAACAACATCGACGAGTCTAAACGCCCCATGAAAATAGGTTTGAGAATCGATGTGGACACCTTTCGGGGGACCCGGCTGGGGGTGCCCAACCTCTGCACGCTTCTGAGCCAATGCGGTGTGGGGGCAACGTTCTTCTTTTCTGTCGGTCCCGACAACATGGGCCGTCACCTTGGGCGGCTGCTGCGACCGGCCTTTCTGTGGAAGATGTTCAGGACAAAGGCTCCTAGCCTCTACGGATGGGACATCCTCTCGCGGGGGACATTCCGGCCGGGACCTGGGATCGGCAAGAAACTCGGCCACGTGATACGCGCTGCGGCTGCCGGCGGCCATGAGATCGGTCTGCATGCCTGGGACCATCATGCCTGGCAAGCCCACATCGACGCAATGGACGCCGATGCCGTGCACCAATCGCTGAGCCGAGGCGTCGAGCTCCTCACCGACATTCTCGGCTGTCCGCCGACCTGTTCCGCTGCCCCAGGGTGGAAGTGCAACGATCTCGTTCTCAGAGAGAAGGCCAAGTTTGCTTTTCGCTTCAACAGCGATTGCCGAGGCAAGGGCATATTTTGTCCCGTCGCCGACGGGAAAGAGCTGTCGCAGCCGCAAGTCCCTGTTACCCTGCCCACCTACGACGAAGTCATTGGTCGCGACGGAGTATCGAACAACAACTACAACGAGTACGTCCTCGCGCTGCTCGATCCGGGCAAACTGAATGTCGTCGCGATTCACGCCGAGGTTGAGGGGATTGCCTGTCTGGAGATGTTCGAGCGATTCGTAGAGAGCGCTTTGTCGAGGGGCCACTTCTTTGTTCCCCTGGGGACGCTCGTCGATGAGTCGCCACACCCAGAGAGAGCCACGATCATGCCGAGGAAGATACGAGGACGCGAAGGATGGGTCGCATGTCAGACGCGTCTGTGATTCAGGCAAGAGCAGACGACGCAGAACAGACTCACACAGCATGACAGTACCGTCGATGAACGTTCAATCGAATGAATGCCGGCTTCCGATTCCGTGGCGGTCGTCTTGTTGCCGGGGACGCCCGCCGGCGCAATCCCGGGCGCTTGCGCCACAGCATGGGACTGGGGATATCCGCAGGATCGAGCGCCATGACTGCTGAGCGTTCATGCAAGAAGGCCCAGGCCACAGCCGCAGCGATAGCGGGAGTCTTCCTGCTCCTGTATATCGCGCCGCTCGGCGTGCGGCCCCTCGTCGTTCCTGATGAGATAAGGTACGCCGAGATCCCCCGAGAGATGCTGGCCTCAGGAGATTGGGTCGTGCCACATCTGAATGGGCTGCGGTATTTCGAGAAGCCGGTTCTGGGCTACTGGCTGAACGCCGCGGCCATGAGGTTATTTGGGGAAAACGCGTTCGCCGCCCGGCTTCCGTCAGCGCTGGCTGCGGGACTGACGTCACTGATCTTGTTCCTGTGGGCCCGCCGATTCAGCGCCAGCTATTCCACGGGGCTTCTCAGTGCCGCCGTCTTTCTCTTGTCCGCCGAGGTCCTGGCCGTCGGAGTCTTCTGTGTTCTCGACAGCGTATTCTCGCTGTTCGTCACAGCCGGCATGGTGTCGTTCTTCCTTGCGGATCGAGAGGAAAGGCCCGGCCCCAAAGCGATCCTGTTGAGTCTGGCGGGCCTGGCTTGCGGCTTGGCCTTTCTCACCAAAGGATTCATCGCCTTGGTTATCCCGACAATCGTCATTGTCCCGTTCGCGCTCTGGCAAGGCCGGTTGAAAGGCACTCTCCGCGCGGCCTGGCTGCCCTTGCTGGTGGCCATTCTCGTCGTGCTTCCGTGGGGTGTCATGATTCACCGCAGAGAGCCCGGCTTTTGGCACTACTTCTTCTGGGTCGAGCACCTTGGCCGGTTTGCTTCGCCCAAGCCGGGACAGCACCCTGCCCCGTTTTGGTACTTTGTTCCCATCATTGTCGGCGGAGCAATACCCTGGACGTTTCTCGCCGAGGCGGTCGGGGCCGGCTTGCGACACACCGGCTTGAAGGACCCTATGGTCCGCTTCGCCATCTGCTGGCTGGTGCTGCCGCTTCTGTTCTTCTCCGCTTCGAGCGGCAAGGTGGCCACCTACATACTGCCGTGCTTTCCACCACTGGCATTTCTGATCGCGGTCGGCTTGCTCAGGAGTGCCGAGCGCGGCAACGTCAGGGCGTTCGTCGGCGGAGCACGAATCACGGCGGTGGGAGGCAGTCTCCTTCTGCTCGCACTTCTCATCAGCCTGTTCGCAATGCCGAGGCTATCCGCCTCGGTAGGAGTCTGGAGGTGGCTGCTGGTTGCACTGGGGCTGCTCGTGTGGACCGGCTTCTCTTGGGCCATTGTGATCTCAAAGAACGCGTGCAAGCAACTTGTGCTGTACGGCGTCGGCCCATTGCTATTCCTGTTCGGCTCTCATTTCGTCGCGCCGGCGCTGACGCCACCGAAGAAGATACCCGGGGCCTTCCTTCTCTCCAACGTCTCCAGGATTCCGCAGGATGGCATCGTCGTCTCGGACAGCGGTTTAGCGGGGGCCGTTTGTTGGTTCTACAAGCGGAATGATGTGTTGATCGTCGGCGGCCAGGGCGAGCATGAATACGGATTGGATCATACCGATTCAAAGCATCGCCTGCTCACTGTGGATGGATTCAATGAGCTCGCCGCGGAGACCACCGGCGATGGGTGTGTCACGCTCGTCCTGGCCGCCGGCCAATACGGCGAACTCAAACCACGGCTGAGGAAACCCACCTATGAAAACGTCGACCAAGGACTTGCCTTTGTCCAGTTCGCGAGCCCGCCGGCGTCTGTTGAGGCGGAGTAGGCATTGCCGCGTGAGGCGCGCGTCCGACCGCGACGCGGCTGGAATCTCGCTTCGCTTCGGGTGACGTTTCGCAAGTGGGTCAACCAACGCGCCCGGCAGGACTCGAACCTGCAACCTTCGGATTCGAAGTCCGCGACTCTATCCATTGAGCTACGGGCGCAGAATCAAAGCATCCGCACTGTACCCGACCAGCCCCCCACCGTCAACCCTTTTGGCCGGACGGACAGTGTCAAGTACTGTGTGTGGGTTTGGTTTTGTGCCTCCACAGGAGTCCGCCGAATGCTTCTGGTGGAGGGTTGGTGTCTCACCGGATCGAAACGTTCCAGCCAGACCTGAATCATTATGTTGCCAGATCTCCGCCGAGTCGTTATGGTTTCCAGTACGGCTAGGCCGTGCAGGAGTATGCCTTTGGATGCGGATACGGACGGCTTGATTCAAACGAGAGATCTAACCAAGGTCTATGCGACAGGTCCCATCGAGGTAGTCGCGTTGCGCAACGTGACGCTGTCGGTCGGCCACGGACGCTTTGTCGGCATCACCGGAGCATCGGGGTCGGGCAAGTCTACGCTCATGAATCTCCTGGGCGGCTTGGACACTCCTTCCTCGGGCAGCATTCGCGTCGAGGGCAAACTGATTTCCGACCTCAGTAAGCGGGAGCTTGCTCTGTTTCGTCGCAACACGGTCGGCATGATCTTCCAGTCGTTCAACCTCGTGTCGTCGTATTCGGCTCTGGAGAACGTGATTTTGCCGCTGCTGTTTGCCGGGGTCGGCAAGAGCGAGCGGGCGCGGCGGGCGGCGGAGCTTCTGAAGGTCGTTGGCCTGGAGGCCAGAGGCGGACATCGCCCGAGCGAGCTGTCCGGCGGCGAGCAACAGCGTGTCGCGATCGCGCGGGCGCTGGTGAACCAGCCTCGGATTCTCCTGGCAGACGAACCGACGGGCAACCTCGACAGCAAGACCTCCCGGCAGATCGTGCAGACGCTTTCCGGCCTGAACACTGCCCAAGGGCTGACCGTCGTGATGATCTCCCACGAAGAAGCAATGCTCCGCGAGTTCGCCGACGAAATCGTGTATCTCCAGGATGGAACGGTCAGTTCTGTGGAAACACTGAGGCCGAAGCCATGAGAACGTCCGACTATATCGAGCAGGCATGGGCGAACCTGTGGAAGAAGAAGCTGCGTACGTTCCTAACGACATTCGGCGTGGTGATCGGCATCGGTGCGTTGGTAACCATGTTCGCCTTCGGACAAGGCATCCAACGTAACATCAAGAAGCAATTCCAGGAGCTCGGACTTTTCAACTACATCACTATTTCTGCGTCCGCTCGCCAGCGACCTGGACAAGCGCACTTCGATCCGGACGGCGTCCCGATGGAGTACGGTCCAGTTGGCGGTTCGGAGCGAACCACGCCGCTGGACGCCGAAACACTGCGAGAGATCATGCAGATTCCGGGCGTGGAAGCGGCCTTTCCCGAGATGAAATTCCCCGCCCAAATCCGGCTCGACGATGACGACGAGTTCACACTCGTCCAGGTCCTCACCGCAGACGCCGCCAACTCCGGGCTGGTGGCCCTGCGAGCGGGCAGTCCCTACACCACGGACGACCCAAACCAGGCCATCATCAGCGACATCATGTTGCGGCGCTTGGACCAGAAGGACCCCGAAGCGGTCATCGGCCGGGAAATCGAGATCCGCACACTCGCCCTCGATTTCAGCGTGGGCAATTTGGTGCGGATGGTCCTTGCTCGCGGCGGTCCCGGACTGCCCATCTCGAACCGCAGCTACCGTTTCACCATCGTGGGCGTGGCCGAGCGGATGGGCATGAGCGGACCGTTGCCGATCCGCAGCGACGTGATGATCCCGCCGGGTCCGGCCCGGCAGATGAAGAAGATCGAGTTGACCAGCATCTGGGACTTCTTCGAGCCCAGCGAGAAGGCGGGCACCTACTCGACGGTGAGCGTGAAGGTGGCCTCGCCGAGTGACGTCCCGATTGTCGAAGAGAAGCTGCGTGAGCGTGGACTGCGGACCTTTGCCCTGATGAACCAGATGGACCAGATGCGAACCGGTTTCATTATCATGGACGTGTTCCTGCTGGCGATCGGAATGATTGGCATCACGGTCGCCTCATTGGGGATCGTCAACACGATGGTGATGTCGATATTGGAGCGGTACCGCGAGATCGGCATCATGAAGGCCGTAGGCGCGACCGATGGCGACGTCCAGAGAATCTTCTTCTACGAGTCCGGCATGATCGGCCTGTTGGGCGGCGTGTTCGGCCTGCTGCTGTCGCGCCTCGTGAGCCTCGTCATCAACGCGGTCATCAACAGCGTCGCAGGTGGCCAGGGCGTGCCGTTCATCCAGTATTTCGACTTCTCCTGGTGGCTCTGCCTGGCAGCGATTCTCTTCTCGATTCTGGTCAGCCTGGCTGCCGGCATCTACCCCACTCTCCGCGCCGCGCGCGTCGATCCCGTCGTCGCTCTCCGACACGACTAACCCCGATGTCGCACAACTCGTAGGGTGGGGTTTGCCCCACCGGGTCCTTCGCGCCGCGCCTTCGGTGGGGTGAACCCCGCCCTACCGCCGGACCTTGCCATGTAGTGTAATGTCGTGTGGACTGTCGCCCTGCGCAGTCATTCCTACAGATGCAGGAACCCAGCCGCGCCGTGGCTTTCCTGGCCCCCTGCCTGCGCAGCGGTGACGAAGGGGAATTCACACGCCGGCCATTCTGTGGGAGGGTCTGACCCAGATTCTCTGGCGGATTCTGTTGCATTGCCTTACATGGAGCTTTATCATCTCCCCAGCAAGCGAAAGAGAACCGGATGTTGGGAGTGTGCAAGACTGCGATGACCTATACGCATGTCTCGAACCGTAGCGCGATCGGAGTCCGCAGCCTGACGGATGCGCTTGGATGCAGAAGGTTCTTATGTGGACCAAGATGGTAAGGTGTGCATTGCGCACCGCCTTCGCTCGAAGGTGGGCGGCGCTCACCTTGCGATCAAGAGACGTCTTTGTTGAGGCGAAATGGATTAGACTGCCCAAGGAGGGAATATGGAAAAGCACATCACGCAAGACGACATCATTTACTTCGTGGTGACGGATCGGTTCTTCGGCCAGAACAAGCACGATGCTAATCCGTCGGACAACAAGATTCACGGCGGCACGCTCGACGGGATTCTCGCCAAGCTCGACTATCTCCTCGAGCTTG